>CAJXWI010000474.1 GCA_913062735.1 uncultured Arcobacter sp. | reverse complement strand
GTAAAATTATTCTATCTACATTATTCACCCATATAGACTTTTTCTTAATACGATCATCATTACCAATCAAATAAATTTTTCTTGCTAATAAAGCACCTACACTATGTCCTATTAATACTACTTTATCATACTTCTTTTCTTCAATTTTGTCATTAAAAAAATAATTAATAGTTCCTTCTAACAGTAGAGCAATTTTTTCAAGACAGTCATTTGAAAAAAAATTAAGAGTATATGTAGGAATAAAGTAATCAATATTACCATCTAGAGATTCTTCACATATTCTATGTATATCATTCATATCTTTGGCTGAGTTTTTAAATGAGTGAAGTAAAATAACAAGGGTTTTTGAGTCTTCCCGTGATTTTAAATTTAAATTCTTTAATTCTGGTTCGTCATTTCCGGATAACAATAAAAACAAAAAGTACACAAGTATAGGACTGAAAACTAGTAAATAGATATCCAAGATTTACTCCTTGAAATTTAATATTAAATTATACTCAATTATACACGGAAAAAAGTTCTAACATAGTTAGACCTAGAAAAGACCCAAGTTACCATGTCAGTTTTTTGTCAAAATTGCAATATTTAAAGGACAAAAGTCGCCAGAATAAATCATTAGATAGAAGGAGCATCTCCTATTTAACTAATTAATAGTTTTCTCCTTGGCTTTTTGAATTTCTTTTCTACTTATACTTTTATTCATATCACTTACAAATGTATATATTTTACTTTAAGTAAACTTTCTCAGCTAGATACCATTTATTATCAATTGACTTCACGCATTTGTAAACTTTTTCCAAATCATCCAAAATTGAAACTAACTTATCTTCAGTGATTTTATAATTCTTTTCTTTTTTGAGCAAAATATTTACATCATCAAGAATTGTAAGTAAGCCTAACCCGAAATCTGGAATTTCAGTATTTAATAAAGACATCAATACCACTGAATAATCAAATTCTTTTATCTCTTTGATAAATGATTTACTAGCTAATACTAAAAGGGTTAAAGCTCCTAGTGTACCAGATAATAATTCTACTGATAAGGTTACTATTTCAGTAATAGTTATAGAGTTACTTAATGTAGATATAAGATTTTCAATTGGCTCATCTTTTAACTCTTTAAACTTTTCGAGTAAGTTTCTAGGTCTTATAATCCTAATCGTTTTTTCATGTCCTTTATCTTGTATTGAAACTTTTGAAAGCATTTCTGCGTGCATAAACATCATTGAATCATTAGAACCAGCAACATAAGTATCTGGAACAGTTATTGTTTTTTCTTCTACAAGATCATATTGCTCTAATATAGATAATAATTCACTGGAAGCTTTATTATTAGCAACTATTGTATTACTATATCTATTGTAATTATATGTATAATTAGAATTTTCTCCAAATTCCTCTTTCCTTAGCATTTCTTCAAAATCATCACAAAGCTTTTCGACTAGATCTTTAGTCTCTTTAATAAAAAACACACCAACTTCTTTTTTCTTTCTTCTAGTAAAGCTGTTGTAAATTTTTCTAAAATCATTATATACTTCATCTTCTCCAAACTGTGTACCAAACATTTTGGCTTTTAGCTCTTTGAAGTCTTTATGAGCTTTAATATATTCAAAAAAGATCTCTATTTTTTCTTGGAATTCTTCAATTAGTTTTCCTATTTCTTCTTCTTCTTCATTTCGTTTTTCAATAATGTCCAAAATATTATAGGTGTAACCATCCGAGCCTTTTCCTTCTCCAGTTCCACCTGTAGGAGGAGTATTAGGATCAATAGGTTTTTCCTTTACATTTTCAATTATACCTAGTTGATTATCATAATAAATCTCTACTTCATCTTTTTCTTCATCAGTTTTATTTACACCATTGTAAATATTGCTGTATCTTTTATAGAACTCTAAGAAACAATGTTCTAAATACTTTCTATCAAAATCAATAATAAATTCAATTAAATTTAATATTTTAAAATAGTGGTTGACTTTAGTTTTTAGTTCTTTGCTCTTGTCTGGATTTGCTTTGATATAAGCTGTAAAACTATTTTCGAGATTAAGATATAGATTTGGCTCTGATTTTTTATCATTACAAATTTTAGAAAAATATGCGAAATACTCTTTATAAATATTTGAAGCTTTCAAGTCCTTGTACAATACATCTAGAACTTTGAGCTCTCCTAATGGATCAAAGTCACTTACTACTACATCGCTAAAGTTTTCAAATGCTTCTTTAATATTATTTACATTTACATTTTTATATGAAAAATCGATAATTTTACAATCATTTTTGTATTTTGTTTTTCTATTTACTCTTGAAATAGTTTGAATAGCATTGATACCTTTAATCTCTTTATCAAGATATAGAGTATGTAGTTTTGGTTCATCAAATCCAGTTTGTAGTTTATCTACAACAATTATCAATCCATTTTTTCTTAAAGCAAAATTTTGAAGTACTTTTTCTTCTGTAAGACCACCATTTAAACTACTTGAACTACTTTCATCTTGTGAAACACTATAAACTATATAGATGGGAGTCTTATTATAATTTTTATATTTTTTCTCTTCCACTATTTGATTAAAGTGATACTCCACTCTCTCTTTATACATTTTAGCTGCTTTAATAGAGGCAGTAGCCAGCATTGCTTTACCTCCACCTCTTATTTGTTTATATACTACTTGTACTAGATTTTTAGCAATATGCTTACTAATTTCATCGATTCTATCTTCATTTTCATAGATTTTTTTCTTTTTTATTGTGTATTGTTTTTCAATATCACTATCTTCTAAACCTTCAAACTCATTATCTGGTAGCTCAAAATACATCTTTGCCGCCATTGCGACTATTCCTCTTAGAGGATTTAATATGTATCCATCAGCTATAGCTTCTTTCATTGTATAGCTATCAAAAGGTACCCATAGTTTTTCAGCTTCTGCATATTTGTTAAACTCACCAAATCTTGCTAAAGTATGATGACTAGGGGTTGCCGTAAAACCAACGATTATATTTTTTTTATGATTAGCATTTGAATATGATTCATCGACATCAAAACTATTTTGAAGCTCATCAAATACACTTAACATTTCTTCGCTTTGACTACCGCTATTTGATCTATGAATTTCATCAATTAAAAAAGCAACTCTAAGATTTGATAGTTTAGTTAATGTATCGCTATCAAGTATATTTCTAAGATCATTAAACTTTTGTAGATTAACTATTACAAGTCTTGTTTCTTCTTTTAATGCCTTTTGAAAACTTGACTTATCACTAGCTTCAACATACATTTTATTGT
>CAJXWI010000473.1 GCA_913062735.1 uncultured Arcobacter sp. | reverse complement strand
GAAAAAATTAATTATAAAAAATATATATAATAAATTTAATAAGTATTATTTAATTTATTTCCCTTGCAAGCTTATAAATCAGAATCTTCTATGGATATAAATTATTAAATTAATATTACTTTTTTAGCTAAAATCAAGTAAAAAAGTCATTTTTAGTTCATCTTTATTACTTATAATCTCACTATATATTTTAGAGGAAATAAAATGAAAAATTTAGCATCACTTACACTATTTGCAACATTAAGTTTGCCTGTTTTTGCAACGGAATTTATTACTATTGGTACAGGCGGAGTTACAGGTACCTATTATCCTACAGGTGGCGCAATTTGTAGACTAGTAAACAAAATGAAAAAAGAAACTAAAATCAGATGTTCAGTAGAATCAACTGGCGGTTCTGTTTATAATATCAATACAATTAAAAACAAAGAACTGGATTTTGGTATTGCACAAAGTGATGTTGTTTATCAAGCTTCAAGAGGAAATGGTAAATTTAAAGGAAAAAAAGTTACAAAACTTAGATCAGTTATGGCTATTTATCCTGAGTTATTAGCACTTGTAACACGAAAAGATTCTAATATACATAAATTAAGTGATATTAAGGGTAAAAGAATTAATTTAGGGAATCCAGGTTCTGGAAATGAAGCTACAGCCTTAACACTTTTTGAACAAAGTGGTATTAAAAAATCCAATTTAAAACTTGCAGGGGCTTTAAAAGCAGCCGAGATGCCAGATGCCTTAAGAGACAATAAAATTGATGGTTATTTTTATATGATAGGACATCCAACGGCTAATATTAAAGATGCTTCTAATTCTGTTGATACAAGAATTATACCTCTTGATGGTTCAAATATAGAAAACCTTCTAAAAAAATATCCATATTTTGCAAAAGCCAGTATTCAAGGTGGAATGTATAAAGGAAATGAAAAAGATATTCCAACTTTTGGTGTTAAAGCAGTACTTGTTACCTCTACAGATGTAAGCGATAAGGCCGTATATACACTAGTAAAAGCCGTACTTGAAAACTTTGAAGATTTTAAGAAACTGCACCCTGCGTATGAACATATTACAAAAGAATCATTACTTGATGGTTTATCTGCTCCCTTACATAAAGGGGCAAAAAAGTATTTCAAAGAGGCTGGAATACGTTAATTTATTAAAGGCTTTGCCTTTAATAAAAAAATACATATTACTTCAAACAGAAAATAAAATCTATAGTAATAATTTCAAATAATAAATCAAATAAGCATTGTGTTAATATAAAGGTATATCATGAATATTTATGATCAAAAGTTAAAGAATCTGGAAAGTAATAAAGAACACGAACAATGTGTTTTAAACGAATTTAGTGGTCAAAGAGTTTTTACAAAAAACAATTATGAGTTCTGGTTAATATCAGGAATCGCACTTATATGGTCATTATTTCAATTATATATAGTAGTTGAGCCTATCAATTCAACTATTTCAAGATCTCTTCATCTCTCTTTTGCATTAGCACTTACTTTTTTAATGTATCCAATGATAAAAAAAGCTTACTTTTTTGCCAAAATTAGATGGTTTGGTTATATTTTTACAATAATTGCTGTATCTTCAACTGCATATATAACCCTTTTTTATGAAGAACTTTCTCAAAGACCAGGGGATTATATTCCTTTAGATATTTTAGTTGCTTTATTAGCCATGGTTATTTTATTAGAAGCAGGAAGAAGAGTACTTGGAATTGCTTTGACTATTATTGCTTTACTTTTTTTATCTTATGATCTATTAGGGCCTTATATGCCTGAGATTATTGAGCATAAAGGGGCTTCTTTTAATAAACTAGCAGGACATATGTTTTTAACAACAGAGGGAATCTTTGGAGTTCCATTAGGGGTATCTACTTCTTTTGTATTTCTTTTTGTTTTATTTGGTTCTTTGCTAGAAAAAGCAGGAGCAGGTCAGTATTTTATTAATTTAGCCTATTCTATGTTAGGAAAATACAGAGGAGGACCAGCCAAAGCCTCTGTTGTAGCATCTGGATTTACAGGAATTATGTCAGGTTCATCTATTGCGAATACGGTTACTACTGGAACATTTACCATTCCTTTAATGAAAAGAACAGGTTTTACTCCTGAAAAAGCAGGGGCCATTGAAGTGGCGGCATCTACAAATGGTCAGCTTATGCCTCCGGTTATGGGTGCTGCTGCTTTTATTATTGCAGAATTTTTAGGAATGTCTTATACCCAAGTTATTTATGCTGCTTTTATTCCAGCTTTTGTATCTTATTTTGCCCTGTTTTATATTGTTCATTTAGAATCGCTAAAACTTGGACTTAGAGGTATGAAACGAAGTGAATTACCACCTAAATTTAAAACATTTATTAATGGAGCACATTTTTTAGTTCCCATTGCATTTTTGATGTATACACTAATGGTTTTAAGAGAATCTGCTATGAGTGCTGCTTTTAATGCGGTTATGTTGTTAATGTTAATTATGGTTGTTCAGAATCCTTTTAAAGCCTATATAAGCAAAAAGAAAATCACGCAAAAAATTGTTTTAAGTGGTTTTGTAGATATTTTAAATGGAATGATAGCAGGGGCTAAAAACATGATTCCTATTGCAGTCGCAACTGCATTAGCAGGTATTGTAATTGGTTCTATTACCTTAACAGGACTTGGACAAGTATTGTTAGAAGTAATTGAAAGTGTTTCTGGTGGAAATATTTTTATTATTCTTATTTTAACTGCTTTGGTATCTTTAATTCTTGGAATGGGTTTACCTACAACTGCAAACTATATAGTAATGGCTTCATTAACAGCACCTGTTATTATGATTTTAGCAGGTGATAATGGTTACTTTATTCCAGCAATTGCCGCTCATTTATTTGTGTTTTATTTTGGAATTTTAGCAGACGATACGCCACCAGTCGGTTTAGCGGCTTTTGCGGCTTCAGCGATTGCGCAAAGTGATCCGATTAAAACCGGAATACAAGGTTTCCTCTATGATATTCGCACGGCAATTCTTCCTTTCCTTTTTATTTTCAATACACATAGTGTTAACAATTATTTTTTCAGCTCCATTTTCAATTCTTAATTGAGCGTCTGACATGTCTTTTATCTTACCGCCTATAGCAACCGGCATAAAGATCACCTTAGATATTTCTTTTAGTATACTTAATATATCTTCTTTAAAATTGTAATTCGTATCATCTCTTCTATTTTCATAAAAGTTGTTTTTTGTAATATCAATTATTAAAATTTCATCTGAACAAAAATTTGATAGTCTTTTTATTGTAGGTATGGGGT
>CAJXWI010000472.1 GCA_913062735.1 uncultured Arcobacter sp. | reverse complement strand
TTTGTGAATTCATTAATAAAATGTTCTTGATTGTATTCTTTGATTTTGGTTATTGAGCGCATAAGAACACGCATAAGGTTCGCTCCCAGTGTGTTATCGCCTTTTTTTAAACCATGATGATAATGATACCTTTCATCTAAGTTAGGCATAGCATTTGCATGTTCCCCTGAATGAACGCGTAGTTTTATATCTGTATGATTGTAGTTGGTATAATAAAAACGAAGATGTTGATGAAGAATATCATAAGGACGCCCAAGTTCATCTGCTTTTTTGATATTTGGGAAATATCCTCCTCCCACCATAAACGATTCAGGATGAGGATGGGGTGCATCATTGTAGCCTTTGATTGCACCATCAAAACCTTCTTTAATATATTCTCTTTTATAATACCAGTGTGCTGGCATAGACATAGCATCAGAAATAAAAATTCCCCAAAGTGCATTTTTTAATCGTTGTTTATCTAAAGACATACTATTTCCTTTATTATACTTGTGAATAAGAAGAATACGTAATACAAAAGAGTTTCTAAATTAGTCCGAGTATTAATACTTCTAAACGTATCCTTATCATACTCCATATTTTACAAGATAATCAAATTTTTCTTTTTGTATAGAAAAGAAGATAAAAGTATAAAAAGTAGTTTTAGTAAAAAGCTTACTTTGTATTAGCTCTTAAAATCTGGTATTCTTCTTGTGATTTTTAAGTTTTAGTTAAGGAATTTAATAACTAGGGTCAGATCCCTAATTTTAAGATTATTTTTGATTACTTAAAATAAAACTGAAAGATTTAATGGGATTATAAAATACTCCCTCAAAGATATTGAAGGCTTCCTGCAAGCAGGTGGTTTGTGTAGAACTATATTATAAAAGAAAAATAATGTCAAGATTTAAAGTTCCACAAACTATTGCTTTGTTCCCCTTATATACAAAAAATAAAAACAAAAATATAGTAAACCCTATGTTTTTAGAGAAGGGGTAGACTTACAGAGTAAAAGTTGGATATTATAAGAGTAGAAGATTTTCTGAAGCAGTTATTATAAATCAAATTTAGGAAATAACTTGAAAAAAGAAATAATGATACTAAAAAAATATATTAAATTGGCAATATTTATATTCCTTACATCAAATATTCTATTTGCACAACAAATTGATAAAATACAATTTATGACAGAAAACTATCCTCCGTATAACTTTAAAAGCAATAATAAAATGGAAGGTATTGCCGTTGAATTATTACTTGAAATGTTAAAAAAAGTGAATGCGAAACATACACGTAAAGATATTGAATTAATTCCTTGGCAAAGAGGATATTATTATACATTAACTAAAAATAATCATGCTTTATTCTCAACAACAAGAACTAAAGAAAGAGAAAAATTATTCAAATGGGTAGGCCCTATTTCAATAACAAGAATTGGCTTAATTGCAAAAAAATCAAAAAAAATAAAGATCAAAAATATTTCTCAAATAAATAAATATTCTGTAGGAGTTGTAAGAGAAGATATTGGAGAGCAACTTGTTTTAAAATTAGATATACAACCAAAGTATATTCGAAGTATTGGAGGATCCGATGCAAGTAATAAACTAATCTTGATGTTACAAAGAAACAGATTTGACTTGTTAGCTTACGAAATAAATGTAATAAAATGGGCAATGAAGAAAAACAATTTTATCGTAAGTAACTATGAAAATATTTATACTTTAAAAGATGCAGAACTGTATTATGCTTTTCATAAAGATACTCCTGATGAAACAATTAAACTTTTACAGTCAGCATTAAATTCAATTAAAAAAGAAGGCTTGTTCAAAAAAATACTTAATCAATATAAATATACACGCTAAATCTTTTTATTTTTTACTAAGATGAAAGCCATTTTGATGAGGGCAAGAATAAACATTTAATAAAACGCCATTGCTTTTAAATAAAATATCTGCTCTTTTTTGTGCTTTAAAGATCAAAAATATAAGAGCTCGTGAAAGCTAGCGCATTCGTTTTTTTCCTTCTTTCTGCACTGTAAAACTCGTTTTTAACTATTCAGTTAATTAAGTAAACTGTTGCCTAATTTTTTTGATTTCAGTATCTGGCTTTGGTTCAATACTCCCATCTAAAAAAAGAGTTCTCTCAAGCTAGGAATAATTAAAAGTTTTTCTTAAAATTTATAATATCACTTTGCGTTAATCTTAGTTTCGTAATCTGGTTTTGTTGTAAGACAGGGTTCATCAAAGCATTTTTAACATCAAGATGAGGAATGCCAAGTAAATGAGCTATTTCATGCGCTAACACTGCTTTGAGTTCATTTCTACTATGAAAACCATATATTTCTATCTTGTTCATAATAATTTTTTCACTCTTTTCTCTTATCTTTTTCCCATTTTTATAAAATGTTTTTAATATCGTTTCTTTTACACTAATAGCATTACCTTTTACTATTTTAAAATTTCTACTTAATCTTTCTATATCATGGTTTAATCTATTAATCTTTTTATACAAATATTTTTGTAAAGCAACTTCTTTATTATAAGCGTTTATTTTAACTTGAAGTTTTCGTTCATGGTTTTTTAATTTAGAAGAAGTGATTTTAATCTTTTTTTTCTCAATTTTCATATAGCTTTTTATTTTGTCAAGTCCCTCTTTTAAAAATTCTTTTTGTTTATTAACCTTACTTACATAAGCATTCAACGTTCTAACTTCCTTATTTAAAGCCTTATTCATAATCTTAAAATCTTTTTTCATAGTATCAATTTTTTCTAGTTTTGAAGGCATGGAGTTTTGTATTTTTTTTATTTTTTCGATATTAAATTTAATATCTACTTGTTTCTTTTTCATTCTTTTTTCAAGTTTTGAAGCGGGCACATAGAGGATATCAATAGGTTTACCATTTTTGGAATAATCAAAAACATTCATAGCAAGTTGGGATTCAAAAGTGTTTTCTATCTCAGTTAAAATATTAAGCAGTTCTGTTTTACTTATTTTGTTTTTATAATAAGAGTCTATTGTTCCAATACTTATATTTTGAAATGAGGCATAAGAAAATGATAATAAAAAGATATTTAGAAATAAGATATTAAAGAACATCTTTTATTTTAATAAAAAATCTATGAATTTATAATTAAAGTAGGTATTAATAAAGGCCAGCTTTCATCAATTCTTAAATATGCTCAGTTATGACTTTGTAAGATGAAAACCATTTTGATGAGGACATGAATAAACATTTAATAAAACACCCTTGCTTTTAAATAAAATATCTGCTCTTTTTTGTGCTTTAAAGATCAAAAATATAAGAG
>CAJXWI010000471.1 GCA_913062735.1 uncultured Arcobacter sp. | reverse complement strand
TCACCTTCTACGCTTCCTAAGGAACCACCCATAAAAGAAAAATCAAAAATAGCAAGCTGTACAGGTAAACCATTTATTTTAGCTTCACCTGCAATTACAGAAGAACTTCGTCCTGTTTTAGCAACTGCATCATCTACTCTTTTTTTATAGGATTTTTGATCTACAAAATTTAAAGGATCTACAGGTTTTAAAGTACTGTCATATTCAATAAAAGTATTTTCATCACATAAAATCTCAATTCTTCTTTTTGCTCCAATTCTCATATGAAAATTACATTTGGGACAAATGTTATTTTGAGCTTCTACTTCTTTAAAAAACATCAAAGAGCTACACTCTGGACATTTAATCCAGTGAGATGGCGCATCTTTTTTTGTTGGTTGTTCTTTTTTACTTAAATCAAATGTGATTTTATTAAATAAGTTTTTTAAATCCATTGTATATCCTTACAGTATTTATTTTATAGCTTCAAATTTTTCTAATTCGTCTAATTGTTCCCAAGGATAATCACTTTGACCTACTTGTCCCCTTGCAGCAACATCAGCATAAAGAAATGTTTCTTCACTTGGTTTATCCAAATTAAATTTATCAGTAATCCATTTAGGAGTTAAAGCAAAAGTATCTAATACAAAAGAAGATAAAATATCATCATTTACTTTTGTATACGTACCAAATGTATCTACAGATACAGAAGTAGGTCGTGCTACTCCAATTGCATATGATAGCTGAACATTACATTTTAATGCAAGTCCTGCTGCAACAATATGTTTTGCAATCCAACGTGCCGCATATAATCCAGATCGATCAACTTTTGTATAATCTTTAGAACTTTGAGCTCCTCCACCTATTGGTGCATAACCCCCAAAAGAATCAACAATAAGTTTTCTTCCTGTTAATCCAGAATCATGTAAAGATGAATGGTTTACATATCTACCAGTAGGATTAATATGAATAATTGTATCTTTAGGATCATATAAATCAGTAGGCAATCCCGTATCATCAATTAAACCTTGAATAAGTGCTCTTACTTCAACAATATCCATAGCTTCAACTGAAGGTGCAGATACTACAATAGTATGAATTTTTTGAGGTTTACAATTTTCAAAATTTGCTTTGTTTCCATAATCTAGTGTAACTTGTGTTTTAATATCAACACCTAGTTTATGATTATGTGACAATGCATAATTGTATACTTTATCACTTAACATTCGTGCATATGTAATTGCAGCTGGCATATAATCCGCAGTTTCACTTGATGCAAAACCAAACATAATTCCTTGATCTCCTGCTCCAATTTCACCAGAGTTTTGATCAACTCCTTGATTAATATCAGGGCTTTGTTGATTTAATAATACCTGTACTTGTACATCATCAGGATGTAAACATTGTTCTTTTGAAAAAGAACTTTTTCCATCATAACCTATTTTTGCTAGTGTTTGTTTAACCAAAGCAACATAATCATCATTTGATAATTTTGCATTGGATTTAACTTCTCCACCAATAATAATATGCTTTCCAGCAACAAATACTTCTGAAGCAACTCTTGAAGTTGCATCTTCTATTATTAATCTATCAACAATACTATCAGCAATAATATCTGCACATTTATCAGGATGTCCAGGTGCTACTACTTCACTTGTAAATAAATATTGACTTTTGTTTTCCATTTTTGTTTTCCTTGTATGGTTTTCCATTTTTGTTTTCCATTATTTTTAATTACTTAGAGCTGGAGAAAAAATAAGAAATACTCCAGCACGATTTAAAACTATTTGTTACTTATTCTACAGTAACTGATTTTGCCAAATTTCTTGGCATATCCACATCATTTCCAAGTCTTACTGAGATTTCCATAGATAATAACTGTAAAGCTACTAACATTTCAAAAAACTCAAGCATATAATGATCTGTTTTTTTTGTTTTAATAAAATCATCGCTTAAATCAAAATCAAGGGGTGAAATAGTACAAATAGTACTGTCTCGTGCACTTAATTCTTCCACATTAGACTTGATTTTTTCATATAAAAGATTTTCTGGCATCAATGCAATAGTGAATAATTCAGGATCTGCTAAAGCAATAGGTCCATGTTTCATTTCACCAGAAGGATAGCCCTCAGCATGTAAATATGAAATCTCTTTTAATTTTAATGCACCCTCTAGAGCTAAAGGAAAAAACACATCTCTTCCTATAAAGAAAAAACCATGTCCATGTAAATATCGTTTAGATAAACGTTTGGTTTTTTCATGCATCTCATCACTAATAACTAATGCTTGTGGTACTTCTCTTAAAGCATGTAATTCTTCTTCTAATTTCAAAGAACTTATTGTATTTTTATATTTAGCAAAATATAAAGCCATCATCCATAAAACAGCTGTTTGAGTTGAGAAAGCTTTGGTTGAAGCTACTCCTTTTTCAATACCTGCTCGTGTTAATACCGTAGTATTAGCAACTCTAGTCATTGAAGAATTATCAACATTACAAATAACAAGTGTTTTTAAACCTGCATTTTTTGCCATTTTTAATGCTTCTAGGGTATCCGCCGTTTCTCCACTTTGAGAAACTACTAAAAATAAGGTACGCTTAGATAATAAAGGTTCTTTATATCTAAATTCAGAAGCAATTTCTACTGAACATCTGATTTTTGTTAAACGCTCAAATAAATACGAAGCGGTTAAGCCTGCATGGTAAGAAGTACCACAGGCGCAAATTTTAATTTCATCAATATTGTCAATAATACTTGCATCAAATTCATCAAAATTTATTTCATTCTCACCTAATCTTCCTAAAAGAGCATCACTTACAACATCACTTTGCTCGTATATTTCTTTTTCCATAAAAAATCTATATCCATCTTTTTGCGCATATTGTTTTGATGTTGGAAGACTGCCCCATACAATATCATCTGAGAAAAACTCAATACCTTTAGAAGAAGCAATACCACCCATTCCATCTTCTAAATAAACAACATCTTTGCATAAACCAATTAAAGGAGCATCTGTTGAAGCAAAAAGTACTTCTCCTTCTTCTTTTCCATGCGCCACAATTAAAGGTGAACCATGTTTAAAAAAGAAAATAGAATCGGGTTGAACTTTTGAGATTAAAAGAATTGAATAGGCACCTTTTAAGTCTGCAATAGTTTTTTGAAATGCTTCTTTTGTATCATTTAAATTATTATAATAGTTTTCAAAAAGGTGAACGATAACTTCAGTATCTGTTTGAGATATAAATTTATGTCCATCTTGGATTAACTTATCTTTAATTTCTTTATAATTTTCAATAATTCCATTGTGTACCAC
>CAJXWI010000470.1 GCA_913062735.1 uncultured Arcobacter sp. | reverse complement strand
AAGTTTGGATTAGTTGAAATTCGAAATGATAAAGATGGAAACCTTGCATCTACAATTGGGAGAAAAAGTTTTTCATTAGATAAATTATTGGAAAATTATAATCATTTTATTGAAAGTGTTAAAAAAGAAAAACCTGATACTATAAAAGGTGATTTTATAAAAAGTTCTTTCTTAACTTCTACAATGGGAATTTCTTACAAAGTAGGAGATAAATAAAGTTATGATGTCAAAAGATGCAAAAAAAAATTACGTAGAAGAGATGAAAAAAAACTTTACTGAAAACGAGTCAGTAATGATTGCACAATACCAAGGTTTAAATGTAAATGAATTGGATGCTTTAAGAAAAGAATTAAGAGAAAAAGGTATACTTTTTAAGATTACAAAAAACAGAATTACAAAAATAGCTCTGAAAGAAACTCCAAAAAAAGAACTAGAGCTTGCAAGAAGCAGAAAAAAGGAAATTACATGAAATTAACAAAAAACATGAGCAGTGATTTTGATGAGTTTTTAGAAGAAGAACATTTATTTGCAAATGCAGAAGCTAATGCCATAAAAAGAGTAATAGCTTTTGAAATTGAGCAAGCTATGAAAGAAAAGTCAATTACAAAAACAAAAATGGCTGAAAATATGAATACAAGTAGAGCTTCATTAAATAGACTGCTAGACCCAAGTAATAACTCTGTGACTTTAGCAACAATAGAAAGTGCGGTAGCTGCACTTGGGAAAAAACTACAATTTCAATTAGTTTAATTTGTAAATTACATCCTATCGTAGAAAATCTACTTTTAGAAAAAAACACTGCTGAAAATGAATCTCAATTTTTAAGATAAAGAAAATAAAGGTACTGCCAGCTTTTCTCTGCTATATAGTTATCTTTTAGATATGATACAAAAAAGAAAAGATAAGAAGGATTTTACATAAAATTTTATAGTAATAAAAACGATTTTAAAATGATTTGGTTACTGTCTTGGCCGGTGATGCTTTCTAATATCTCACAACCGTTATTAGGACTTGTAGATATTGCAGTAATTGGTCATCTACCAGACAGTCGTTTTTTAGCAGCCTTTGCCATTGGTACCACCATTTTTTCTTTTGTTTATTGGTCTTTTGGTTTTTTAAAAATGGGGACAACAGGAATGATTGCTCAAACCGTTGGGGCGAATGATGGAGATGCTAATCGCACTGTTTTATCACAGTCTATTATTTTAGCACTTTTTATTTCTTTGTTGATACTGCTCTTTCAAGAACCCATCATTGCTTTAGCTTTGGATTTATTATTATCCGATGAAAAGGTATTGCCACAGGCTTTAGCTTATTCAACTATTCGTATTTATGGTACACCAGCTGTTTTATGTTCTTATGTTTTATTGGGCTGGTTTGTTGGTAATCAAAATACTAAAGTTTTATTAATCTTATTAGTAAGTACGAACTTGTTAAATATAGTATTAGATGTAATAGCTGTTAATGTTCTCAATATGCAAGCAGAAGGTTTAGCCATAGCTACTGTAATATCAGAATATTTTGGATTAGTCCTTGGGGCTTATTTTTGCCGTAAAATGCTTTTAAAGGTTGCTGGTACTGTTGTTTTTGAATCCTTAATCAAATTAAATAATTATTCAAAGATTATAAAAGTCAACCGTTATTTATTTGTAAGAACTATTTTATTACTTATCTCTATGTCCTTTTTTACAGCACAAGGTGCTAAGTTTGGGGCAGATACTTTGGCTGCAAATGCAGTGCTACTTAGTTTTGTTATGTTAATTGCACATGTTTTAGATGGTTTTGCGCATGCACTTGAAGCATTAAGCGGAAAATCTATTGGAGCTAGGGATATGGAGAATTTTTTTCGCTTAGTCTTTTGCGCTGCTTGTTTATCTTTTCTAGTAGCTTTTTGTTTTAGCGTGTTTTTCTACTTTTTAGGCGAAGAAATTATAGGAGCTTTAACCTCAATACCAGAAGTACAAGACCTTGCGATTAGCTACTTGCCTTGGTTAATAATATTGCCAATATTAGCAGCACCAAGTTATTTATTAGATGGAGTATTTATAGGGGCAACACAAGTAAAAATGATGCAAAATGCGATGCTAGTATCCGTAATACTTGTTTATTTTCCTGTATGGTTTTTCACACAAGCTTTAGAAAATAATGGTTTGTGGATAGCAATGCTTTCCCTTTATATAGCAAGAGGAGTAACAAGCATTGCCGGTTTTATTTATATCACTAAAAAAAACAGATGGTTTTAAAATTAATTAAATTTTCTATTTAATTAATTATTGACAAAAATACGGTATTCGTATATAATGTAAATATATAAGGATGAATTATGACACAAGTAGAAATTAGTAAATATTTAGAGATACCTCTAACAACTCTTAATGATTGGAAAAAAGAAGACAGTAATAGAAATAAACTGTATCAACTACTTATTCATCTTGACAAAAAAGAACTTCAAAATATTAGTGAAAAAAAAACAACACATAGATTCTTTCATATACTTAATAGAAATATTGATGAACATTTCAAATTTACATATAGTGACATTAAAAAAGCGTTTAATAAAAATAACTATGATGATGCGAGTATTAAAGAACAAAGTATTTATTCAAAGTTTTTTAAAGAACTCACGCCTGATGAGCTTGAAGAGTTTATTACTACCTTTAATATTTCAAAAAGGGCTGTTAAGAATATATATATCACAAGTCCATTTAGGAGTTTAATAGGTGTCGCTAAATCATGGGACAAACGATTTAGACTTAAACATCTTCCTTTTAAGGGCGAAAAGGAAAATGTTGTTCCTCTTGCATTGCAAAATATCTTAAAGCGAAAAAAAACAGTTCATGTATGATTTTTCAAAACAAAAAGCTATGCTTAATGCAACGCTTTTACTTTTAGAAGAGAAGGGATTAACATATGATGAGTTAATTCTTTCTCTACAAGGAGTATGACATGAAAAAAATAAGTCAATTAAAACATTTAATTGAATTTTCAAATTCAAACTGTCAGATAGAGATTGATGGTGGTGTCACTGATCAAAATGCAAATGCTTTGGTTGAAGCTGGTGCTGATGTACTAGTTGCTGGTAGTTTTGTCTTTAAAAGCGAAGACCCTACAACAACTATTTCAGATCTGAAAAAGATTTGTAATTAATCATTTTTACAACTTTAAAATACAACTCAGGAAAACGCTCTTGAAATTCGATTGGCGATTCAAAAAAATATTCCATCATTACTGCCATAAATTCTAGGCTATTGGTGTAAGCATACTTTCTAAAGTAATTTTTTGATTTAATTTTTTTAGCG
>CAJXWI010000469.1 GCA_913062735.1 uncultured Arcobacter sp. | reverse complement strand
AAAAAAGTATTGGCATTTGTATAATAAGTAATTGCTTCAGGCGTAGTAATATCAAAAGATGTGACTTTATTTCTTATTGAATCAATATGTTCTAATTGCTGAAAAGACTCTTGTAATTTTGAGCTAAACTCATCACTATAATTTTCATAGCTAAATCTTGACAAATAATTTTCAAAATCTTCTTTGCGCTTATTGGTCAATGCTCTTTGATTTAACAGTTCAGAATTAAAATTTTCTCCTTTACTACCTAAATATCCTGCTGTTAGGCCTCTTTCTTTTTGTGTTTCATGTACCAAAGCACCTATTTTTGTAGAAAGGACAACTACTTTTGTTAACTTTTCCAAGTTTGTACTGTGTGTGTATGAATTATAAGCTAGTTTTGCAGCAAGTAAAATCACCACCGTTAAGGGTATGGACATGATAAGAATAAGTTTTTGTTTGATAGACATCTTTTTAAGCATAGTAGTTTCCTTGATGATATTGGTATATTATTTAAACTAAAATTAATTTTAATAAAAAAATTTAATCTAATCGTTTAAGTTATATTACTAAAATTTTGCTTAAATAATTATATAAATATAAATATTTTATACAAGTTTAAAAATGTAATTTTAAAGTTACTGTTTTAAGAAAAATTAATAAAATCAAATACTTCTTAAATCCTACTTTTTTCCTTCTATTATTTATTATACTTCTTAATCAAAAAAAGGATTACCTATGAAAAATACCGCTTTAATTATTGTCGATTTTCAAAATGACTATTTTGAAGATTTTAAAGATGCAAGATTTATTTAAAAAAATACACTAGAGGCTTCAACCAATGCTGGTTTACTATTGAAAACATTCAGAGAAAAAAATATAAAAATCATACATGTTCAACATGAATCACTCTCAAAAGACGCACCGTTTTTTATAACTGATACTGAAGGTTTTGATATACATAAAAGTGTTGCACCTGCAAAGAATGAAAAAATTATTGTAAAAAATCATGCCAATTCATTTTTAAATACATCATTGCAAGATGTATTAGAAACATCTAATATTCAAGATGTTATTATTTGTGGAGCAATGTCACATATATGTGTAAACTCAACAGTTAGAGCAGCGAGCGAGTTAAACTACAATTGTACGGTTGTACATGATGCTTGTGCAACACTTGCTTTAGAGTTTGAAGGTGTAAAAATAAATGCGGCCCAAGTACATGCATCATCTATGGCTACTCTAGGTTTTGGATTTGCAAAAACGGTATCTACAAAAGAAATATTGGGCTCTTAAAGCTAAGAGAATAAATCCAAGTTAATAAAGGTTACGTAAATGAAGGTGAGTGATTTATCTGTTTTGTATATTTATGATGATGAAACATACAAAAGCCAAATAATAGAAGTACTAAAAGAAAATGTCAATACCATTGCTTTTACTTCAAATATAGATGAAGCAAAAAAACTATATCAAAAAAACTCACCTTGTTTAATAATAGTAAGCAGTTTTTTTAAAGATAGAACAGCCATCAACTTTTTAAAAGAGTTACGTGAAGTTGATTTAAAAACTGCTTTTATAATCGTTTCTAATAATAAAAAAAATGACTACCTTAATGAGCTGATGGAATTATATGTCACAAAATACATTGATAATACATTTAGCGATACAGTACTTATAAATGCTTTAAATAAATGTATGGAAATAATAAGCAAACGTTTATATAGTAATGTATATGTGGGTGAGAATTTATTTTTCAACTTCCATACTCAAAGTATCATCAAAGATAATCAAGCTTTCGTTCTAAATAAAAAACAAGCTTTACTCATTGACCTTTTTATTCAGAACCCCAATAGAATCATCTCTTACGAAGAAATCAAATTTCATGTTTGGCAAGATGAAGTTAGTGAACCTGCTTTTAAATCTCTTTTCAGGGATCTGAGAAAAAGTACATATAAGAATATCGTTAAAAACTATTCAGGATTGGGATACAAACTCAATATTTAATTATTAAATGATTTGATATAATCTCTATATCATACGATAAAGGTATAAATAATGAGAGACTATAAGTCTATTTTTTTAAACAAAGATAGTACCAAACAGCTAGAGAGTTTTTTAGAAAATGTTATAGATGCAGAATTTAAAACTGTCCAGTTTGCACAAAATATTTATTATGTAGAAGCACTTGACTTAACTGAAGAAAATATAAAACGAACAGATGAGTTTACCTATCTCCTAGCAAGGAATGAGTCAAAGCAATAACTTATTGTAAAGACATTAAGGCTCAATATTAATACAAATAGATAAATTAATAGTTAACTTACTTATGATAGGATAATTAATGCCAAAGAATTTTTTATAAAGGAAGGGTATGCATAAAATTCTGTTTATTTTAACACTGACTCTTTTTTTAACAAAAATCTCCTATGCACAATCAATACTTGTCTTTGCACAAATTCAAAATACTCCTGATCAAATGGTTGGGGCTGAAATTTTAAAAGTTATCTATAGTAAAATCGGTATTAAAATTGAAATGATGGATATGCCAGGGAAAAGAGCTTTAAATGAATCTAGTGCGGGAAGAGTAGATGGGGAAGTTCATCGAATCTTTAAAATTGGAGAAGACTACTTAACATTACTCAGAATCCCTACACCCATCAATTATATTGAGCCCTCAGTTTTTTCAAAAAAACACAATTTTGAAATCACAGATTGCTCTGCTTTAAATGATTATAATATTGGGATTGTACGTGGGGTTAGACATGCTGAACTGTGTACCAGTGGACTTGAGAATGTCAAAATATTTAATAACAGTATCAAGATGATGGAATTGCTTGATGCAAACAGAATTGATATTGCAATTACTGCAAGAATCAATGGACTCATGTTGAGTAAAAGAATGAAATTAGACTCAATTCACCCTCTCTCTCCTCCTTTAAATCGTATGTTGGTTTATCACTACGTGCATGAAAAACACAAAGACTTGGTTTTAAAACTGGACAAAGTCATCATAGAAATGCAAAACAGTGGTGAATTAGAAATGCTACGAGATAAAGCCATTCAAACACTATTTATGAAAAATAAGACAAAATAATAGCATATAGAAATCCAGACCTAAACTTTACCTTCTATATTATCACGAGCTTGCACAAATGTTTTTGCAGTAACCAAGATATCCTCTTCTGATGTGACCCAAGAACAAACACTTATTCTTATAACAGCTTGTCCATTCCATTTGGCACCTCCCAACCAACATGAACCAGATTCTTGAAGGTATTTCATAATTTCATTTGTCAAGTCATCATTTTTGTATCGAACCA
>CAJXWI010000468.1 GCA_913062735.1 uncultured Arcobacter sp. | reverse complement strand
AATACTGTATATGAAATGTTCAAAACCGTGTTTATCAATTACGCTATCTTCGTCTATTAATTTATATGAAAACACTTCATTAATATTAACTCTCTCACCTAAATTAGTTTCAGAAAAATTTAAATATTTTTTACAAAAAACTTTACTAATAACAATTGAACCATCCTCTGATCCTGATATCATTCTTGAGGCATCATTTATTGAGTGACCTACAAGATTCTTATTTTTATTTATATCTAGAATAACATTTACATTTCCAATATGTATAGAAGACCTAATCTTCTCATTTTTATTAATAGCCCATGTATAGATATATATCATAAAATTAAATACTTTCAAATAAGTTTCTTTGTCATTCTCCTTAATAGATACTATCATACCATCCCCCGTAGGGATTAAAATAGTATTATCAGCTTCTATGTCTTGGTATAATGCAGTATAAATTTCACTTTGAAGTTCTTCAAATAATTCTATTTGAATATTTTCGTCTTTTTTTGAATAACCAACTAAATCTAAATATATGATAAAAAATAATTCAGTTTTCATTATTTAGTGTGTAACTCCACATGTAGTACAGTTTTTGTTATACTTCATCATATCTTGAGAATTTGAAATTAAATGATTTCTGCTTGTTCTTGCTTGATAAGCATCTTCAATATAATCATGAAGAGATTCTGCAGTTGATGGATATTTCCAATATTTTGTGTAACAATTTGTATGCTCAACATTCCAATTATTTCTTAATCTAGGAGGGAGTAACGCTGAATTATTCTGACTTGGTAAAACAATACCCAAAACTCCATTTGGAGTATATAAACCTTGCCTTAATGAAGATTTCAATTCCCAATCAATATATCTTCTACTATGAGTACAACTACCTATTAACACTATAGTAACTGTTGAATCTTGTAAGTATTTACTTCTTATTTGAGTCATTACATAATCTGTATTAGTACTATTAATGAAGTCATCATTATTATTTGCACCTAGTACTTTTGGTATAAATACATCTTCTTTATGACAAAATTTTTTGATAAAATCATCAACCTCTACTTTATCACCTTTATAATGAGAAATAAAAACTTTTCTTTTTACACCAAATTGTTGTCCATTTAATTTATATGCCATTTTCTACTCCTTAGTTTTAATCTATGAATTCAAGAATTTTAAAATTTCTTTTAAATTCAAAAATTGTATTAATTGTTATACTCGTGCAAGTTTATCCTCAAGGGATAGACTATAGTCAATAAACTCTTGTTTAGTTATATCGTCTCGAGAAACTGTTTGTGTCATTGTTCCATCCATGTTATAATTAAGTCATCTTTCACTTATGAAATTCTGGGAACGGTATATATATATCTTTTCTAATATCAATAATTAAGTATTCTGCCAGCAGAGCTTTCGTGATAAAAGTAAAGGGTTATCAATTTCTTTAGAGATAATAATACTTTCATAATTTATTAAATATTAATTGATAAAAACAATCCATATTTAAGTATACTAAACATCACATCTTACTAAAAAACACTTCTTATATTATTGAGATATAATGAATAATAAACCTACGCTAATAGTCCAATAACATATTTTAAAGAATCATCTTAAAATTAGGTTAGTATCCTTAATCAATTTGTTGAGATGGTTTATGATACACAACTTCAACCCCGACTCTCCAAACACGAGTAATTGAGAACCATAAAAGAATTACGCTGACACCTATCATTGCATAAAGATCATAATTTTGATAATTTTTAAAATAAATAACTTCAAAAACTTCTTGTAAATATATACCTTTTAATAAAGATAATGCCGTTGAACCTACTGCAATATACGTTGCTACATTAAGAAATGCATCAAGAAATGGAAGTTCTCCTTTTAAAACATTAAAGTCATATGATTGAGAATTGTTGATAAATAGAGCATGTAAAAAGAAAACTACAACAACGATAAAATTGTAACCATTCCATAAATAGTTTGTTTCAAATAAATATTTAATAGCTTCTTTAAATTCATTCTCAAAAAATTGATAAGCAAGACTAAGAAGTAACAAGCCAATTGCAGCATAAATTACGTTTTTATTAACTTGTTTATTCATAAAATTCACTTTTATTAAATTTATCAACTAGCTGGTTTTGCTTTTCATCAGCTTTTTTACCGAGTATTCCACCTGCAATGCCACCTAAAATCACACCCGGCACACCACCTAAAAGACCAATAGTACCGCCAATTACCATAGATGCAGCCGTATTTTCAGCGTCTACTTCTGCTTTAACATCCTTAATATTATAAAGAATTTTATTAATAGAAAATTTATTTGTGCCAATTACTTCTCCTAACTCTCTTTTTGTTGATGCATGTTTTTCAATATATACTTTTTCACCATTTTTATCGTAAACATATAATTTCATTAATTACCTTTTATTATCACTGTAAATGTACATTATATTGTATAAATATGATTCTTTTGTAATATCAATTTCACCTAAACTCCAGTGACTGATATCTAATTTATCTACACTAATAATGATATAAAGTTTCATGTGTCAAATTACAAGAACTATGTCACGGTTTTAGTCACGAAAACATAAAATATATAAATATAATATTTCCGAAACATTTAAAATAAATAACATTAATTCTATGCTAATATATAGTTACCAAAAACTTACATATTAGGATTTAATAAGTATGTCAAATATTATTCCAATAACAAAACAAGAGAAACACCTAATAATTAAAACAGGAGTTGACGCACTAAGAATAGTAAAATACCTTGACCAAGCAAAAAAACCAAAAGATTCAAATGAAAGACATAATGCATTCGTTTATACAATAAAAAAACACTCTTTAGAAAACTTATTAGAAGGATATTATCTAAGAGGTGCATTTTATGAATTAGCCAAGTTTGATAAAATTAATACCTATAAAAATGAACCTTATCTTATAAAGATAAATAGATTGTTTTACTTTTTAAAAGAACATATAAAAATAATGGAAGAAATAAAAGCTACAGTACCCTATTCAACAGTTAATACCACCTATTCTAATCACAATAACTTCATACGACCAGTTGTAAATGCTTATAAAATGACAGAAGATGACAGCAACTCTAAAAACAAATTAAAAATACTAAATGAATATGAAAAAGACCCATTTCTTTTATCTATGTGTATCCAAGCAACTACAAAAGAAGAGTACAACTTCTTAGCAGGTGATAAACTTAGGTCAAATCTACAAGACCTAAATAAACGGATCTTTTCCTATAAACTAAAATTATCCAAAAAAGATATAGCAAAAAGCCT
>CAJXWI010000467.1 GCA_913062735.1 uncultured Arcobacter sp. | reverse complement strand
AGAGTTTTTCCACACACTATAGAATCCAAAGATTTATTAAAAAGTGAAGAAATATGCCATGGATCTGTTTTTAAGGAAGATTTTTGAAATCTGTAGTGATTCCTAGTGTGTAAGAAATTACAAGATCCGAAATAAATTTTCTTAACTTCGTCAAAATTCATAAAAATAAATAATTAACTGCTTTAGATTATATTATGAAAATAATTTATTTTTGACTTATCTTTATAGGCAATTAGATCTTCAACAGAGTCGACTTCTAACCACCCACCATCAATAATGACAGGTTTTACATTTATTAGATTGTCTATAATCATTTGAATAAAACTTGTCATATACATATTATTATAATCTTGACTATCATATAATTCGTTTTCATTTAAAGATTCATAAAAATCTATTACTTTGGATATTGATGATTTTGATATTTTAATTAAACCAATATATTGGCCTTCTATATCATCATAAGTACTTGCTTTTTTACCAAGTTCTTTAATTTGTCCATCCAAAATTTTTAATGTTTCTGCATCTTCAAGAGGGTTTTCCATTCTCAAAGACCATAGTTCTTTCCATTTTCTATCTACAACAACACTAAATTCATCTTTGGAGTTTATTAACTTCTCTAAAACCTCTTTAGTATAAATTATATCAGCATAAGATATGATTATATCATCATTCATAAACTCTTTAGCATTAAATAAAGTTGACACCATATTTGTTTTATCAAAATCCTTATTTGTATAAAAAGTAAGATCTCGTTCTTTTAAATAATTTTCTAATACATCTTTTTTATAACCATTTACAACTGCAATATCATTAACATCACAACTTATTGCGGTATCTAAGATATAATCAATTATTGCTTTCCCGTTATATTCAACCATACACTTTGGTTTATCATTTGTTAGTGGTCTTAGTCTTGTCCCTTGCCCAGCTGCAACTATAATCATTTTCATACTTAAAACTCCAAGTTATTTCTAGAAGCTATAAAAAAATTATTTTTATAGCTTTTTTTATTATACTTTAATTCATTTTTTGTTTTTATATCTATTAATTTACACCCTGCTTCATTTGCAATAATGTGAGTAGCTGCGGTATCCCATTCTTTCGTTTCATTTAATCTGGGATAAACATCAATTTTACCTTCAGCTAATTTACAAATTTTAATTGATGATCCAATTTTTTTTATATTTTTTATATTATGTAATTTAAAAAAATCTTTCATAGCGTGCGTCGAATGAAAATTACTATCAGCGGCGATCAAATCTATTCTAGCTGACTTATTAAAAATTCTCTTTCCATTTTTAAATGCACCATTATTAATTTGGGCATAATATACATCATCAGAATAAGGAATGTATACTACTCCTAATACTGGTTTTTCATTATCTATTAAAGCAATATTAATAGTAAATTGGCCATTTTTTGCTATAAAATCTTTTGTCCCGTCTAATGGATCAACTAACCAAAATTTAGTCCATTTTTCTCTAATCTCGTACGGAATTACATCTTCTTCACTAAGGATTGGGTACTCACTTATTCTTTTTAAACCTTCTATTATTATATTATGAGAGGTGATATCTGCTTTAGTGACAGGAGAATTATCATTTTTTAGTTCTATTTCAAAATTTTGGCTATTATAAATTTGCATAATTTCACTACTTGCATTTTTTGCTATTTCAATTACTAATTCAATCATTGAAAAACTCCTTAATTAAATTTAATTCTATTTCGCTCAAAGGATCTTCTCTTTCACTATGCCACATTTGTCCAAATATTTTATATTTTTTATGCTCAATAGCTTTAATTATTCCATCTTCACTCATCGCAGAAACAAGCATTTCGGCAGGGATAGTCTTCACTGCATAATTATGAAATGAGTTAACCTCCTTGATTTTATTTAAACTAACAAAATATTTAGAGTCTTTATTTATTTTTAGCTTATGTCTAATAGCTACTTGATCTTTCACCTCATTAAAATCAGATCCAAAAAAATCTGCTATTATTTGCATACCTCTACAAATCCCAAATAAAGGTATGTTCATTTCTATTGCATGTTTTATTAGTTTTTGTTCATAAATATCTCTTTTTTTTGAGATCATATTTTCATTTACGACATTTAAATCATTACCACCAGTTAGGATAATACCATCAATATTCAATAACTTAAAATATTTTTCAAAACTATATTCAAGTGGTAATACAATAGGCAAAAAATCTAATTTTTCAAACATAACTCCCCAATTTACATCAAGTGCCTCTCTAAGTTCATAATAGTTATCATTTAGTACAAGTCTTTGGGTAACTGCTATTTTTTTCATGACAAAACCTTCACCTGTTTATTAGATGCATCAATTTCTATATTCTGAGCATTACTATATTTTGAAAATCTATTTTCACCACAACCAATAACCGCAGGAATCCCCATCTCAGCACACCTTATTGCCATATGAGAGTTAGCACCACCGTAACAAGTAATTAATCCCCCTATATTTTTAGAAAATAGATAATCATATCCTGGATCAGCTGATTTTATACAAATTATTTTATTTACTAAGTTACTTGTAGGTATATTTTCCTCATTTATTATAGATGATTCAATCTTTTTGAGTGTTACAAAATTAGCTTCATTATCTTCCAGAAAAAAACTGTATATATCATTTGGATTGACAATTACACTAGGCAGTTTTACAGCTTTTGTAAACTCATAAAATTCTCTATTTTTATTTATATCAGCATCTAATATATCGTGAACATCCCTATGATCCAACGTAGCATAAAGGTTAACTATCTCCTGTATATCTAAATATGCTAATTCTTCTTTAGTAAAATCAAATCTTCTCCCAAGTTTTTCAATATATTTTAAAATTTGACTTAAATGTTTTGTAAATGAAAACTTACTAGATTCTCTTCCTTCAATTGCCTCTTTTATAAATATCATTAGTTCGTCAAAGTTTGTATTTAACTGATTTTTAGAAATCAAATGCTCAATTTTTTCTTTTTGCAAATGTGTAAAAATGAATTGCTTTATTTTTTGATTCTTATGAATTTGATTAGAACTAAAATATATATCATATGCTTCATCATACCTTAAAGACAAGATATCATAAGTTCCAGGTCTTAAATGTCCATAAATACCTAGAAAAATATCTTTTTCCATATCAGTAATATCTATTGATAATTTTTTCGAAACAGTATTTAATGAATTTAAATATTCTTCATAGTCTTCTTTAGTTATAATTTTTTCTTCAACAAAAGATTTTAAAATTTGCACTGCTATAAATCCAGCTCTTGCTATACCAGCAAATGGAAG
>CAJXWI010000466.1 GCA_913062735.1 uncultured Arcobacter sp. | reverse complement strand
TGATATGGGCTATATAAACTGGATGAAAAAAAATATGGATTTGGATGTAGATATGAAATATACACTTAATAAAGTAATGGGGAATTTGTAGTAGTGAGTAATCTAACCCAAAACCTATATATCACCTATTCAAATCAAAAGGCTAGAGATTTAAAAGCACAATCTATTGTTAGTCCTCTTGATAAAGTAACTACTCTTGATAGTCTTATACTTGAATTGTTCGAGAGTAATAGTTTTGAAATAATAATAGATGAAATAATAGCTTCCTCTATCATCTATAAAATTATTGAAACTCATGAAATTGAGTATTTCACCTACCTTAGTGAAGACGCTGCTAGTTTAAACACAATCTACAGTTTCATTATTCGGTGTAAAAGAAATAATGTGCCATTTGAAACATTACTAAGTGATGAAAAATTAAATGCTGTCTCTAAGATTGATAAAGCCTATCAAGAGTTCAAACAGATAAACAATTTAGTTGATTTATCAGATATTGAAGAAATGGTATTAACTAATTGGAACAGCTACTTTTCAAGTACTTATAATGAAATCTATGTTGATGGCGTTGAAGTTGGAGATATTAACTATATTAAATCTTTATATCAACAAAAGATTTTAGAGAAATTGTCAGACTACAAAACAATTGACATAAAGTGTGAGACCCAGAATGAAACACAAATTATTAAACCATTAAATAAAGTCTTTGATAATATTGATGAGGTGAAAACGGCCATTAAAATAAGTAGAAAACTTTTAGAGGCTGGTACAAAAAGCTCGGATATCCTAATTGTTGCTTCTGATATACAAGAGTATGCCCCTTTATATAAACTATTTTTAGATGAATATGAGATAAAAGGATATAGTTCAATAGGTACACCCTTAAGTTCTTATTTAAATAGTGAAAACCCAAAAGTACAAGTGGCATTATTCCGAGTAAAAGAACAAATTAAGTCAATGAAATTGCTTTATGATAAATTAGGATTACAAGTAAGTAGCAAACTAGAGGACTCTATTAAATCATCTGTAACTATTCTAGATGAAAAAATAGGAATTGAATTAACAGAACCAAATCAGATAGTGGGCTTGAGTAAAAGATACAAACATATAATCTTTATTGGTACAGATATAAATCACTTTCCACCAAAAGCTAGTGATAATTTTTTATATAGCTACGATGATGATTTAAATTATTTTCATGCAAATAATTACTTTACGAGTTCTCAAACACAACTCAATGAACTTAAACGATTGAGCGATAATCTCTATATTATTACAGCATCATATAGTGGTAAGAGAGAATTAACACCATCTATTTTGATAGGTAGTGAATATGACGAAACTATAGATGTAATCGATATTAAAAGTGTAAACCAGTTAGCCATCGAGAATCAAACAAAAATGCCTGATACAGATACACGTGAATATTATGAAAGCATATTGAATGAAAACTTAACTGCTTATGATGGAAATGGTGTTGAAGAAATAAATGCAACACATTTATCAGCTTCTCAAATAAATAAATTCCTCGCCTGTCCTTTATCGTATCTATATTCAAACAAGGTGAAAATTAAAGCACCAAGACAAGATGAAGAAGGTTTTGATGTAATGGAGCAGGGGAGTCTAATGCACCTTTGTTATGAATTATTTGGTAAGTATATTAAGAAAAACTCTATTAAAAGTACAGACAAAGAGGAGTTGTATGAACTTATGTATAACATCTCTTTTGAGGCCTATAAACATAAAGATACAGTTGAGCCAAGAGGAAAACCGACGTTAGAAGAAAATATCCATCATCAAATATTCTTATCTACGCTTCAATCTGGACTTCAAGATGAGAGAAAACTAGGACTTTTAGCGAAGTTTGTAGATTATTATATTGAAAGAGCTGATGAGTTTGAATATTTTTCTAATACAGAGTTTGAAAAAGAGTTTGCTTTAGATAGTGAACTAAAACCATATATATTAAAAAATAAAGATGATAGCAACTATTTTATAAAGGGTTACATAGATAGGTTTGATAATCTAAAAACTCAGATTAATATTATTGATTATAAATCTAAAAAAGTACCCACTTCAATTCATCAAGAGACTCAAGATAAAATTGATGGGCTTAAAGATATTCAATTGTCTCTTTACATCTTGTATGCTTCACAAGAATACCCAGAGAGTAAATATCTTGCATCCTTAGTTAGTTTTAAAGCAGATAAAAAACCAGATAGAAATACAAGAAGAAAAGAGTACAACTTTGCCAATCTTTGTAAAGATGGTGAGAGTGAAACTTACAATACTGATTTTGAGATTGATTTAAAAAAGCTTATTTTTGAATCTAAAGAAAATATTGAGAATGGTAAGTTTGGATTTGATAATAGTGATGAGAAGATGTGTGGTTATTGTGATATTAAAAATATATGTCATGAGAGTGTTTTAAGTACTAAAAAATATAATGGAGATGGATAA
The DNA here is from genome assembly GCA_913062735.1 of uncultured Arcobacter sp. Next base: position 867 of record CAJXWI010000466.1, on the reverse strand, counting down.
TGATAGAAGATTCAAAGTTTGATAGTTTAGAAGAATTAATACAAGAGTATTGGAAACTAGTATCTAAAAATACAGAAGGACTAATTCCTTATGCTACATTTATAAATTATTTAACTAATGATAATGAAAAAATGTACGTAAACAGACCAGCTAGAATCTCAGAATTAGTAAATAAACTAGATATAGACAATGATAAACTGTCCGCTATTTTGGAGCTTTGGGCATGTGATAAGAAATCAACTGTACTTAATGATAAATTCAAACAAGAATTCCCACAATTAATTCATAGTATTACTCCAAGAGCAAATACTATTTCTACAATGTATGAGTTTAAAAACTTTCCTGAGCATAAAGACCAAGAATTAATGATATTAAAATTTGCCGATGAAATATCACAGCTTTTAAAAGGTTTCAACCCTCAATCAGATAGTAGATTTGATGGATTTAATAAATTAAATAGTTCGGAAAAAGAATTGTTATTTTGGTACTTTTATGAAGAAGATATTTATCCAATTATAAATACTAGAGCTAAAAATGCTAAAAAAATATTAGAATCTTCTTTTGTTGAAAAATATGGCAATGATTTAGACTTTAATGAGAGGTGTATGACTGTAGAAAATTTCTCAAGTATTGATAAAGATACTAATGGGATTCAGGAAATATATATTTCAAAACAACTAATGATTGACCAACTTTTTTTAAGTATTGATGAAATGAAAAGTACAAAATCTATTGAAGACATGTATCCTGATAAAGACAATGAAATTTATAGATTTTATTTGAAACTTTGGAAGACCATTAAAGATTCAAAACAGAATGAGAAGCTGCAAAAATACTATGATAAGTTCTTGAAAAGTGAGTTTCTTA
>CAJXWI010000465.1 GCA_913062735.1 uncultured Arcobacter sp. | reverse complement strand
TTATAGCTTTATCTATAAGTGAAAGCGCATTTCAAGCTGAAATTTTTAGAGCTGGAATAAACTCAATTAGAAAACCTCAATGGGAAGCTGGAAGTTCTTTAGGGCTTAATTTTTTTAGAAAATTAAGACTTGTCATTCTTCCTCAAGCTATAAGAAATATACTGCCTGCTATTGGAAATCAGTTTGTATACGTTCTAAAAATGTCTTCTTTAGTTTCGATTATTGGTATTGGAGACTTAACTAGAAAGGCGAATGAGCTTGTTGTTACTACATACAGACCTCTAGAAATATATACGTTTTTGATCTTAGAGTATCTTATATTAATTTTAATTGTATCATTCTTAGTAAGACGGCTTGAAAAAAAAATGAAAAAGGATAGTTAATCTAACTTTTTATAAAAAAATATTTTTTATTATCTTTAAACATATAATTAAAAAAAGATCCTATAAAAAATAGTACTACTAATCCCATTAACCAATTTGTAACTAATATTGTATAAAAGATATCGCTGTAACCCCCTCCTTTAATATTAATAACGTACCACAAACATAAAAAAGGAATTGCAGTAAGCCTTAATATTGCTAAAATCAACTTACAAGGGATTAAAATCGGTTAGAACAACAATATGACAAAATATCAACAGTATGTTTTTGTCAACATGCCCTAATCCCGCTCGTCTTGGCTTAATAATATATAATTGTACATTACTTGAGATTAACTTATTATGACGAAAATATAATAAAAACATTGAAAGCAATGAATAATAAAGATGTTTATCCTAAAACTGATTTTTTTAATTTTTTAGGTGAAGTTGACGTTGAGCGTTTAATAACACGAGTTAGGGAAATACCCGATTCACTGTGGTCAACAGGGAATAATCAACATCAAAATAAAGGCGCTGCCCTTGGCAGTGCATCACATATAATTTTTCGTTTCATTAAAGATTTCAATCATGTTTATGATTTCGATGATAAAGAACTTTGGACTGATTGGTCAGATGATTTATCAACTTTAATGCATCAAGCAGCGCGTTCATTAGGTTATGAAAATTATCAGTTCCCTCGAATCATGCTTGCAAAACTACCTGCTGGGGCTAGTATACATCCTCATGTAGATAATCATGCCAGTTATTACATCCATAAAATACATATCCCACTATTGACCAACACTGAAACAATTTTTCACGTTGCAGAACAAGAAATGCATATGGAAGTAGGAAAGATTATTGAAGTAAACAATAAAAAAGGTCACGCTGTATATAATAATGGCGCATCTGACAGAATACACCTTATTTTCGAATGTTATAATCAAGATGACTATAACAAACCTGGAAAATAGGCTCATGGCATTAGAGATATTTTATATAGAAAATCTACTTACTCTGCACTTAAAATAGATTGAATTAAGTTTTACTCAGATGAATCAACGTGAACACTTGTTTATAATGTTCATCTGTTTATCACCCTATTCCATCTCAAGTTCAATCACTTTTAAAATATAATAAAGGCATAACAAATGTGGATTCCTAAGCGTTTTCAAGAGCTAGGTAGCGTCAATATAAAAGAGTTGGTCGTAGCTATACAAAATCAGCCGCAATCCTTATGGGATGCAGATGAAGAATTAAAACAAAAACTAGCCGGAAACAGAGAAACACAATCTCTTTTTTTACAAGCTATTGCGGCTAATGAGTTTGTAGACATAATAAGACAAAGAAAAATTAATCAAAATGATGTCCCTACTTATTCCTCTTGGAAATTTCTTCACAAAGAAGTTCAACCGCTCGTAGATTACGCGCTAGACCAATTTCCAAAAGGAGGCGTTGTTTTACGAATTCAAATTGCTAGAATGATGCCTGGTGCAAAAATACCTCAACATGTAGATTTCTCACCATTATTAACATCAAGTTATCGATTACACATTCCATTAATAACCAATGACGATGTACATTTTATTATCGATGGCGAGCGAGTAAAAATGCAAGAAGGTCAACTCTATAATTTAAATAATAGAGTGCCACATTGGGTAGAGAATAGGAGTGATAAAGCACGCAGTCATTTAATTATTGATTATTTACCTCCTGAAAATAATACTGTTGATATTTTAAAGCCAAACTTCGATCTTGTACTTAAAAAAAGGTCCTCAAAAGTAGGTAATCAATGTCAATCTAATTCCCAAACGAGTATCCATCTTCCTAAAGTTATCGCTACCTCCGTTATTCGAGGAGCAAACCAAAACGAGAGTCATGGCGGGATTTATCTTATTGATATGAATTCAGGAGAATTCGAACAAGTAATTGATTGGAACACTTGCGATATTGATTTTGGTGGTCGTGGCTGGGATCGTGGATTAAGAGGTATATGTTTTTATAATTCAAATATTTATATTGCTTCCAGTAATGAAATTTTTTGTTTTGATAAGAAGTTCAACATAATTGCGTCTTATAAAAATCCATATTTAAAACATGCCCATGAAATGGTAATAAAAGGAGACTCTCTCCTTGTCACATCAACAGGATTTGATTCGGTTCTTAGATTCAATTTGAAAGAAGAAAGTTTTGACCATGCTTGGTTAATACGCTTAGCGAGTAATGGAAAAATAGATATTAATCAATACGATCCTACGGGCAATTATGGACCGGAACCAGCAAACACCACACATCTTAATAATGTTTATCACGATGAAACAGGTATTTATGCTAGTGGCAGATTGATACCTTATTTTTTAAAATTAACCGAGAGTAGTGTAGAGGTTGTTTGTGAAATACCTTTAGGAACACATAATACTCAACGATATAAAAATGGTGTTTTATATAATGATACTGAGTCTGATTGTGTCGTTTTTACGTCGACTTATGAATATTGTGAAATGGAAATTCCTACTTACGCTGATAAAGATATAATTCATGGCGAATCAAAGGACGAAAAGCTAGCGAGACGAGCCTTCGGTAGAGGTTTATGTCCTGGACAGAACAATTTAGTTATAGCTGGTTCATCACCTTCAACGATCTCTGTGTATGATGTGCAAAGTAAATCAATAATCAAGTCGATCAACATCAGTATGGATATCCGTAATGCTATTCATGGTTTAGAGGTTTGGCCCTTTTGAGTGACGTGTTATATCCACTCACGGGCCTCTATTCCCGCTTTTTCATTAGTTTGTATTTAATAAAGGCTACAAAACAAACTGATACCCAAATCGGATCTAAACGTTTTGAGATTAAGGTAATCCTTCTTGTCATCTTCATTTCAATGACAAGAAGGATTTCTTCGGTGTTTCGTCTATGTACGATGATATCTGGAAACACTGCTTGAGATTGTTCTTCTAAAT
>CAJXWI010000464.1 GCA_913062735.1 uncultured Arcobacter sp. | reverse complement strand
AAAACATAGAAGGATTAAACTCTTTTTCTTTTTCTAGGACTTTACTTACTTCTTTATTGATTACATTATAAGCTGCTAAAATAGCTTTAATTTTAAAGTTTTTCGCATTTTTTAAATAATAGTCATTGGGATAGGTTATATATTCCAATTGCACCAACATTTCACTTGAAGTTTTACTCATATATTTAAGAATGTCATCGTTTACTTCAAAAGTATTTTGTCTCTCATTAATATAATAATGTATTAAATCTTTGCAAAACAATAATAAAGCTTCTGTTTTTATTTTAGATAGGTTTAAAATCATAAATTATTTTAGCATTTTTTACTTTATGTGCTATAAATTCAAGAATTATAATTCACTTAATAATACTTTTAAGTGCAATTAAGATAGTATATACAGATTTTATTATAAAAAAGGAAATGATTGGAACCCATAGGTATTTTAAGCGAAGGTCAAATATATGACCTTCAAACTGCAGAAGCTTTAAACATCACAGGAGAGGAAGTACGAGCAGACAACTCACCTGAATCACTCGAAATTCTTAGACACTCCTGTGCTCACTTGATGGCACAAGCAATAAAAGAGTTATACAAAGATGCAAAATTCTTTGTTGGTCCTGTAATTAAAGAAGGATTCTATTACGATTTTAAAGTTGAATCTAAAATTACAGATGAAGATTTAACTAAAATTGAAAAGAAAATGAAAGAACTTGCAAATGCAAGACTTCCTATTACAAGATCTGTTATTTCAAGAGATACATTTTTTGAAAAATTTGCTGATGACGAATTAAAACAAGAAGTAATCAAAAGAATTACAGATGATACATTAACAATGTATACCCAAGGTGATTTTGAAGACCTTTGCCGTGGACCACATTTACCTAATACAAGAATGATTCGAACCTTTAAATTAACAAGAGTAGCTGGTGCGTATCTTGGTGGTGATGAAAAAAACGAAATGATTACACGAATTTATGGAATTGCTTTTTTTGATAAAAAGCAAATGCATGATTATGTAAGAATGTTAGAAGAAGCAAAAAAACGTGATCATAGAAAACTTGGAACTGAGCTAGAACTGTTTGCATTTAATGAAGATGTAGGTGCTGGACTTCCTTTATGGTTACCAAATGGTGCACGTTTACGTTCTAAATTAGAGCATATCTTGTATACTGCACATAGAATCAGAGGTTACCAACCAGTTCGTGGTCCAGAGATTTTAAAATCTGATATGTGGAAAACATCTGGACATTATGATAACTATAAAGAAAATATGTACTTCACAACTATTGATGAACAAGAATATGGATTAAAACCTATGAACTGTGTTGGTCATATACAAATATTCAAAAATAAATTGGTTTCTTATAAAGATTTACCAATGAAACTTTTTGAATACGGAGTAGTTCACAGACACGAAATGTCGGGTGCTATGCATGGATTATTTAGAGTAAGAGAATTTGCACAAGATGATGCACATATTTTTTGTATGGAAAATCAAATTAAAGATGTTATTATTGAAGTATTGGAATTTGTAGATGCTTTAATGAACATGTTTGATTTTAAATATTCAATTGAAGTTTCAACACGACCTGAAAAAGCAATTGGAAGTGATGAATTCTGGGAAAAAACAACAGCTGGAATTATTGATGCTCTTACTGAAAACAATATTGAATATGGTATTGATGAAGGTGGAGGTGCATTTTATGGTCCAAAAATTGATGTTAAAATCACTGATGCAATTGGACGACAATGGCAGTGTGGGACAGTTCAAGTAGATATGAACTTACCTGAGCGATTTAGCGCACAATACATTAATGCTGAAGGTGAAAAAGAGCAACCAGTTATGATTCATCGAGCTATTTTAGGTTCTTTTGAACGATTTATTGGAATCTTAACTGAGCACTGTGCAGGTGAATTTCCATTCGCTATTGCACCAACGCAAGTTATTTTTATTCCAATTGCAGAACCTCATGTAGCGTATGCGAAAGAGTTGAATAAAGAGCTGGTTTACAATGACATTGATGGTGAGATTTATTCTATGAACGAAAGTTTGAATAAACGCGTTAGAATGGCAGAGAAGAGAAAAGTACCAATGATAGTTGTTCTTGGAGATGAAGAGGTTACAAACCAAACAATCGCCTTAAGAAACAGAAGAACAAGAGAACAATCAAACATAACTAAAGACGAATTTATGGCTTTAGTAAAAGAATTAAAAAACGGGAGTAGAATTTGAGTAGAGGTAAAAAAAACGATGCAATAATGAATGAGGACATCAGAGCTGTAGAAGTAAGATGTACAAGTGATAATGGTGAAAATTATGGAATTATTCCAACAAGAGAAGCATTAAATATTGCTGATGAGCAAGGTTTAGATTTAGTATTAATTGCACCAGATGGGAAACCTCCAGTTGCAAAAATTATGGATTACGGTAAATTTAAGTACCAACAAGAAAAAAGAAAAAAAGAAGCAAGAAAAAATCAAAAAGTAATCGTAGTAAAAGAGATTAAACTTTCTGTTAAAATTGCTGATAATGACATTTCTTATAAAGTTAAACATGCACGTGAATTCTTAGAAGCTGGCCATCATGTTAAGTTTAGAGTATTTTTAAAAGGTAGAGAAATGGCTCACCCACAAGCTGGTGTTGACGTTCTTAAAAGAGTATGGCCTATGGTTGAAGATTTAGCAACTATGGATAAAATGCCTAGATTAGAGGGTAGATATGTAAATATGCTTACTCTTCCTAAAAAAGATGAAAATACTAAAAACTAGTTTTACACTTCTTACTACTTCATTTTATTAGACAGAGCGTGCCTCTGTTTGATAAAAATCAGCAAATATTCTTTATTTAACCTTTCTTTAATTTAAATTTAAGTAAAATGACAAACTTTTTCTAAATATATGGAAAATGCAAATTTAAATAAGGAAGCTAAAATGCCAAAGATGAAATCTAATAGTGGCGCTTTAAAAAGATTTAAAGTTAAGAAAAATGGTTCTATTAAAAGAGGATCTGCTTTTAGATCACACATTTTAACTAAAATGTCACAAAAAACTAAGAGAAATCTTAGAGGTGCAAAACTAATTCATAAAAGAGATGAATTATCAGTAAAAAGAATGCTTTGTTTAGCATAATTAGTATTTACTAATTAAATAGTCCCTCCACAATACGTGGACAAGTTCGATTTTTAATCGACACCTATTATTTTAATAATAAATGGTAAAGGAAAGATATGCCTAGAGTTAAAACTGGTACAATTAGAAGAAAAAGACATAAAAAAGTATTAAAAGCTGCAAGAGGTTTTTTTCAAGGTAGAAGAAAACACTTCAGAAAAGCGAA
>CAJXWI010000463.1 GCA_913062735.1 uncultured Arcobacter sp. | reverse complement strand
AAAAGAAATATTTTATAAAAATGAGATTGATTCCTCCCTTTTGCCTTTTGTTATTGGGGATAAAAAAGAGTATCTCTTGCACGAAAAATACAAACAAGAAAACAAAAAAATCTATGAAAAAGAAAAAATCTATCAGCTGGTATTAGAAGTAAAAGAAGGGAATATTACTTTAATAGATAAAAAAAAAGATGTTTGGGTGATTTTCAAGCATTTTAAACAATGGAATTGGGTAATTGGGTTTGAAGTACCTACTTCATTAAAATACAAAGAATTATATGCCTACAGGAATGAATTTTTAATTACCTTGCTTATAATTCTTACTCTTATTTCTTTATGTATTATTACAATCGTAGGATATATTCTTAAACCTATAGATTCATTAAGTAAAGTTTCAAAAGAAATTGCATCTGGAAATTTAGATACTCCTATTGATATCTACGGAAGTATTGAGCTTAGTATTTTAGCAAAGAATTTTATAATCATGAGAGATAAAATTAAAGTAAGTATTAAAGAATTAGAACATTATAATATTATACTTGAAGATAAAGTAAAATACAGAACCACTGAATTAGAAGAATCCTATAAAGAACTTGAACAAATATTAGATAATTTAAAACTTACGCAAGTAAAATTAGTCGAGTCAGAAAAAATGGCTTCATTAGGAAGCCTAGTAGCTGGAATCGCTCATGAAATTAATACTCCTATTGGTATAGGAATCACAGCAATTACACATTTAAGCGAAATGAATAATAATATAATCAAACTTTACGACGAGGAAGAGATGAGCCAAGAAGAGTTTGAAGATTTTTTAAAGACCTCAAAAGAACTTGGACAAATGATATTTGTGAATCTTAACAAAACGGCTAAATTAATAAAAAGTTTTAAACAAGTATCGGTTGACCAAACAAGTGAAGATAAAAGGCGTTTTAATTTGAAAGAGTATATTGACGATACTTTATTAAGTATAAGCAATATTACGAAAAAAACCAGAATTGATATCAAAGTAGAGGGGCTTAGCGATATTATGATTAATAGCTATCCTGGAGCATTTTCACAGGTTATTTCAAACCTTGTTATTAATTCAATTCGTCATGCTTATGGTGCAAAAGAAAAAGGTTGTATTCTAATTAATATAGAAAGGATGGAGGATATTTTAATAATTAATTATAAAGACGACGGAAAAGGCATCAAAAAAGAACATCTATCAAAAATTTTCGATCCTTTTTTTACAACGAATAGAGAAAATGGCGGTACGGGACTTGGTTTGAATATTATTTATAATATTGTTAGTAATAATTTAAAAGGAAGAATTACCTGTGTAAGTGAAGAAGGCAAGGGTGTATTCTTCAAAATAAGTATACCTATGTGTATTTAAACTTAGGCGGTTTTCCCATCACAAAAAAGGTCATAAAAAGCACAAGTGTTTTTCCCTGAATTTTTTGCTTTATACATGGCTTTATCTGCTTGTTTTATTATTTCATTGGCTTTACGTTCATTGTTGTTAAAAAGAGTAATACCAATACTTGGTGTTACAATATTGACGTGTTGATCAATTGTTTTAATCTCATTTAATGCATCTTTAATTTTATTGGCAAGCATTTTTGCATAGGCTTTTGCTTCTTTCTGGTCAATGGATAAATTCTGAGCCAAAATAATAAATTCATCCCCACCAATTCTTGCTACTGTATCTTCTTTTCTAAGTGTTCTTTTTAATGTATTAGCAACTAAAATAAGGAGTTTATCTCCAATTTCATGACCCATAGTATCATTTGTTTTTTTGAAATTATCCAAATCAATGAATAAAATACACGCATAGTTCTTAATTCTACTTGCTTTTAAAAGAGCCTGTTTTAATCTGTCCATAAGCAGAAATCTATTGGGAAGTCTTGTTAAATTGTCATGGGTGGCTATAAATTCAAGTGCTTTTTCTTTTTCTTTTTCTTTTGATATATCTAAATACTGAGCTAAGTAATGAGTAATCTCACCTTTACTATCTTTAATTGCTGTTATCGTTGAGCGTAAAGCTAGAAGTTCTTGTTTTTTATTGTAATTGTATAGTTCCCCTGACCAAGAGCCGTGAAGTGACAAATCATTCCAAATGTTTTTAAAAAAGTCACTGTCATGAAAATTTGACTTGAACATATTGGGTGTTTGATTTACTAATTCGACTAAGCTATAGCCTAAAACGTTACAAAAAGCTTGATTTGCTTTAATAATTTGAGATTCTTTATTCGTAATTAACATAGGTTCATTGGTTTCAAAAGCATAAGAAGCAATACGCAATTCATCTTCTTGTTTTTTTCTCATCTCTTCGTAGGCTATTTTTTCTAAGGTATGAGAGACATCATTAATCATATTATTAAACAATATCTCAATTTCATTGTTAAAAAATGAAAGTTTATTTGAATAAATAATAAGCACTGCATAGACTTTACCAAATTTTATTATAGGGAAAGCTGCTGCTGATTTTAAATTGTATTTTTTTGCAACGGCGGCTAAAATAGAGGCTTCTGTTTTTTCAAAAGTATCAATAATAATAGCTTCTCCACTGTTAAATACTTTTGCAATTAGACTTTTATTATAAATGATGGGTGTATTGATTTTTTTACTAACGTAGTCTTTTAAGGGACTTGAATTAGCATGTATCTTTTTGTCACCTTTACAAATCAGTGCAAAACTCATGTTTTTATTTTTTGAAATCATATAACATAAACCGTTAAATAAAACCTTCTCTTCTTTTATCTTTAATAAGATTTTATTGGTTTTATTAAGCAGTTTATATACCTCATGTTGGGTATCCACTTCATTAAAACTTTTTTCTTCTTTTTTTGTAATACTTTTTAATAAATACAGTAAAAAAAGCATTATGGCTATTGATAAAAATAAAAATAAAAAGCTGAGTTGTTGTTTATTATTAGACTGATCATGATATGCAAGCAATTCTTCTTTTGCTTTAATAAGAGAGAAATCATACATTTCGTTTAAATTAAAAGTTCTACTTCTAAATATCTCCCACCAATTTTTAACATAAATGACATCTTCAAAAGAAACAATTTTAAACTCTTCACGTATAAATGCTAATTGAGTTGAGTAAGGGCTTACAATAAGATCTTTATATTTTTCTCCAAGTGGTCCAAGAAGTTCGATTAGCTCTTTAGTTTTTGTATGTATTTCCGCATTCAAATCTTTCTGCATTTGAGCACTTTTTGCATCCATTTTAATCTGTGAGATTGGTTGTTTGGTGTTGTCAGTCATGCGGTGCTACTATTACACAACACAATGTTGGACTAGCTATAGGCTTTTAGACAAATTTAAATAGCCTCATTTTGCTTTGACAGGAAATC
>CAJXWI010000462.1 GCA_913062735.1 uncultured Arcobacter sp. | reverse complement strand
ACTTTATGGCCGCTAAAAAATAAAGCTACGTGATAATGTTGCTTACTTGATGAGTTTTGTTCCCGGGCAAAAAAATAACTAACAATGCAACAATATTGTTTTTCGAATATTTTAATTTGTTTAGATAAAAATGAAGAAATTATTTTGTTATCCTGTGTGAAAAATAAAGGCCGCACATCAATTCTATAAAATGCACCTTTTGAATAATGAGATATATACTTTTCCATCAACGTTATTCCCCTAATTAATGCTTTGTTATTCTGCCCTTTCTCCGTTTTATAAATTGGGTAAGATTCAGTTTTAAATGGAAAAAGTATTGAATTATCTTTAGTTATTAAAAATGCCATGTTCAATATTCGATGTCGTTTATATTATTTAATATCCGCCTTAAATCGCTTATTCATACCAGTTTAGACACTGGTTAAATAAGAAGTTGAAAGACATTTGTTGTATTTAATAAATAAGAGGTTCTGTTTCAAAGTGTTTCATTAGCACATGTATTTATGCTGAAAAGTAACTATTTTTTTGTTTTTATATCTTCTATATATTTCAAGACATCTTTGAATAGCCATACAGGTCTACCACTTTGCCTTTGCACTGGTAATACAAAATCACCAGATTTAATTTTTCTCCATAAAGTAGTACGGCTATACCCCGTTAGTTTTTGAACTTCAGCTTTATAAATATGGCGATTCTCTTCAATAAATTGCTCTACAGGATACTTAATCATTACTTAGTCTCCTGCGAATTAACAACTTCTCTAGAATTAATCCACTCCATTAGCTCAGAGTAGAGCCAGCAAACTCCAGCTCCAGATGGATTGAGCTTTCTTCGCTTAGGAAACAAGCCTTTTTTTTCCATGTGAAAAATCGATGTCCTTGAAAGGCCAGTAAGCAACTTTCGTTCTGCTTCTCTGACAAGACGATCGTTCGGTAAGGTGTTAGATGGTTTTTTCATTGTGTCGCTCGTTAGGATAAGTTCTAGAGCAATTATTTATTATTAAATTCTAATAAAAAACCCATGAGGGGGTCATAGGCTATTTATCTATTTTTTAGATTACATACTTCTTATAGAGTTTTTCGAACGCTATATGATCAATATATTTGAATTTTTCGTCTGTTCTGCCTTTAGAACTCTTTTCGCCAAAAATATTTTTAACAATTGCATCTTTGATTTGGGTAAAGTATTTTCCTTTTCTACTTTCAGGAAACTCAATATCGTAATCTTCACATAAGGTACAAATATGATTTATAACATTGTTAGGTTTATATCCGTGATTGCTTTCTTCTGCATAAAATTCATTTAAAATTGATTGCATAACTTTCAGTGCAGGACGATATTTTTTCATATATTGCTCATGTGCTGCATCGATATTTTTCAATACTTGTTTTTTTCCTATTTCGCTATATCGCTCCATGATAACACTCTGGTTATAATGACCAATGCTTGTTCCTAGAGCAGCAATTTTTACGCTAAAAAACTCTTCTGAAATAAAGTACCTTTTGAGTAGTTCTTCTTTTTCTGTTACTGAACCATCAGGTTCTCTTATAGTTGCCAACATGCATAAGTATGCATTTTTTTTGTATTCATATAGTTTCTTTATAAAATCTAACGTAGCGATAACATTTCCCAAACTAGTTGGTAAATTGAGTGGTTCTGCCCCTATTTTAAGGTCGATATAAACAGTGTCATTTATAGTTGGCACACCCAACGCCACTAATCTATCGACTTCTAATGTGACCTTGCCCAAGAAATCAATGACATGAGATTTATCTAAATCAACCTCATTGCTAGATTCTTCGTCAATATCTATTAAATATTCAGTTTTAAGTTCTTTATTCATAGTTATTTCTTACTGCATATCTACGAGTGGAGCTATTATATTGGAAATAGACTCTAGCCCATTTTTTCTTTCAGAAAAATAGTCATACCTATCGTAAATACCTTCTACCCCTTTTATTTTGTGATTCAAACATCGCTCAGCAATATCTGTTGGGACGCCTTGCTCCGCCAAAAAACTTCGACATGTTCTTCTCAGGTCATGTACTGTAAAATGTTCAACGCCGGCGTTACCAAGCAAGTTAGGATAAGGCTGTTTATTACTGTCGACTTTCATACCAAACATTTTTGCCAAAGCATGATTTAAAGTGTCATCAGAAATGTAGCTCCGACGCCTACTCGCTCTCCTTGATGGAAATACATATTCTGAACCTGCCGATCTCACCTTTAACTCCTTTAGCCAATTCACGACGCTCTCAGTTAAAGGGATTGTTATAGCAACACCTGTTTTACTTCTTTCTGCAGGTAGTTTCCATAGCTGTTTTTCTAAGTCTATTTCTTGCCACTGTGCTGCAATCAATTCCCCTTTACGTACACCTAAACTGACTAATAGCGCTATCGCTAAATAATTATCGCGAGTGAATATATCTGGGTGTTCTCGTAATATATTAAAAACGATTTTGAGCTCATCAATATCAAGCTTACGAGTTCGACTTTTTTCAATACCACCAGCATCTGAAGATTTAAAGGCACTAGCTGGATTGGTAGTAGCTAAATCTAATTTGCATGCGTGATTAAATAGCTGATTACAGTACGCTAAAGTTTTATTCGCTACTGCTGGGCGATCACTGTTCGATACCTTTTGCAGTATGGCTCTAATATCTCGAGCATTTAGCTGTTCAATGACCAAATTACCAATAAAAGGTTTTATCTCGTTGGTATAAATTCTTTTCTGAATATCAGCGCTTTTTATTCTTTTTGATAATTCTAGATTCCAATCATCAAATAAATGATTAACGGTCTTAATAGTCTCTTCATTATCTCTTAAACGTTCAGCAAGTGGGTCAATACCATTTCTTGTTTTCTGTAAAATAAGTGCAGCTTCTAATTTCGCGTTTGCCAAAGACATATTTGGGTATTGGCCGCCAGCAATGCGCATAAATCGTCTTTTTCCATTTATGCTGTACCTAACTTCCCAATAGGCTTTACCAATAGTTTGCACTCTAATATATAAACCGTCACCTATCCGCTTTCTAGTTGCTTCACCAGATTTAATAAATGCTTTAATCTGTTTGTCATTCATGATCTTATTTACCAATGGTTACTAAAATGAATACCGGAAGTATTTTATGGTTACTAATTAATTTAGTAACCACTTTAGTAACCACTTATTAGCTAACTTTACAGAACAGTATAGAACACAATAAAACAAAAAGCCCCACAAATGTGAGGCTTTACAATGATTTATTTACGATACGGAACATAGCAAAACACTACTCGATGTTTTGGATCTGCTCACGCATTTGTTCAATTAACACCTTCAACTCAACAGCACTTGCCGTTACA
>CAJXWI010000461.1 GCA_913062735.1 uncultured Arcobacter sp. | reverse complement strand
TTCTATCAAGTCTTCAATAATTTTTAATACATATTTATCACAGTAAGAGGTATTTTCATTTATTGATGATAATGATAATGATACTGTTCTAAAGAAAGTAGAATGGTAATCTTCTTGATTTTTGTTTATATCATCAAGATAATGTTGTAAGTTAATAATTTTAAACTTTCCAATATAGTAAATCACAGTTAGATAATCTTCATGTAGTGTAAGCATTAATTGAGAATCTTTTTTCTTTTTATCGGTATATTGTACAAGTAGTTTTTCAAAAGCTTTTTCAATATGATTATTTTGATATAATAAATCATGTTTTAATCCATGAACTGGACAAGGTTCTATAACATTGCTGTAAAAAGCAACTCTTACTATTTCTTCCATAAAATGATGATGTATTTCATTGGTTTGATATAATTCCCATGATTCATTACATGATGCATCTGTTATATTTGCACTAAAAATATCTTCTGCCAATTTATGTGCTATCAAATATTCTAAAAAAGACTTATGAGAAAAATTATATTTATCGGAATTATGCTCTCTATGAATAATTGAAAATAGTGCTGAACTTTCTAATGCATGTTCAATTTCTTCTTTCTTATAATATTTTTCACTTCTATCAATTCTCATTGCGATTTGTACAACTTCATTTAATGAAATTTGGGTATTATTTTTATATTCATAGTATGCAAGTTCAATAAGTAGTTTTTTCCAGACTTTTTTGTATTGAGTTGGATTAGTGATTTTATATTTAATCTCTTGAGACTTATTCAATACATCTTTTTCTAAACTATAGTCTATATATTTATTATATATTTCAGCAAGATTAGTTTCTAGTTCAGTGGTTATATTTGAGAAATCATTATTATTAAATACAATTAATTCAGTCAACATAGATAGAAACAATGGTCTTGTAGGCAAATCTGCGTATTTATGTTCGAAAATATCTTTTTTTAGTTGTGACAAATCTTTGTGGGAAGTTTTTTCTATAGAGTCAATATAGTGTTCCCATTGTTTTTTTCCCCATTCTAATAGCTCTATTTCGTATGTTTTTTTACGATCTTTATGATTTACATAACTATTATAAAAAGGGCTATACTCTTTTCTACAAGTTAAAAATATAGAATAATTCTCAGAGTACATAGTATCAATAAATCCATCAAGTTCTGCATTTTTTAGTGACACTTTATCATTTATCTCATACGTGTTGATATTAACCTCGTCTAATCCATCAAATATTAGTGTCAGATTACCACTTTTTAAAAGTTTTCTGAAATATGTAATAAGATTCTCTGTATCGATGTTAGTTGATGGATCACCTTTTAAAACTGAAATTATTTCTTCAAATATTTTATTTGTTAAGTTATTTTGATATAGTTTTTCATCTGTAGTATAGTATTGACTTAGACTTTTAAGATGTAAATCTACAAAAATTGCATAATTATCTGTTTTTGTGTTGATATATTCAAAAAGTTGTTTCGCGATAGTTGATTTTCCCATCCCGTAGTTAGATAGCAAAAATTTTGGTATTTTTTCATTACACAGTTGCGCAAAATAAGATAAATTATTATTGTTTGTGTCAGTCTTTTCACCGTTAATTATTATATCAAATATATTGACAAAAAATTGTTTGTTCAAAGTTTGTAAAGAGTTGGATTCTCTATTAAAATCAATAGTTTTTTTCTCTATATATTCTTTTAATATTTCTTCTGCTGTTTCTTCTATTTTAGGATTATTATTATTATCTTCTGTTTTTAATAGTTCAATTTTTTCAATAATTATATCTTTATAACTTGTAAAAGGTCTAGACTCCTTATTCTCTGGCGTAACTATTTCACTGTGTCCACCTTCAATTTGTTTAAAAGTTCCAAATTCACTTATAAAATCATCTGTAATTTCTTCAAGTCTAGGATCTGCTTCTCCTGCTATAAATGATATTTCAAAGTTCTTTTTTAAGTTTGCTTTATCTTTGTTGATATCTTTTAATAGTTTAATAATTGTAGGACTTTTAGGCTTTAACTCTTTTAAAATATCGGAAGATATTTCATCTCCAAAAATACTTTCTAAATAGATTGGATCGTCTGAACCTTTTAATGGTGAACCATAAAGCATACAAGACTGGATGGAATTTTTAAGATTAAGGTCTTTTTGTAATATATAGACGAGCATTTGCATTGTAATAACTCCTCCCATACTATGTGCAACAATATGAACATGTTTGAAGTTTTTAGATAAATCTTCTAATAAGTGGTAAAATGTTTGAGAGTGTTTTATTGTACTAATATCCCCTGAGACTTGTGTCCCTTCAAATTTGGTCTTCCAAAATTTTGTAGTGAGAAAAGATGATATTTTTTTTGATTTATATTGATGTAAGTAATAATAATCTGTATGCTCATTTATAGGCGTTTTATTTGGAGTGAAACTTTCAATATGTTTTGTGTCTGAGTCTTTTTTTTGAGCTTTTAAAAAACTTTTCCATACTTTATTACTGCTACCTATACCATGGATAAAAACTATAATACTTGACATTAAACACCTTAATCTATTTTTTTTAAGCCTTGATGATATCAAAATATTATTTACATAATGTTTACATAAATTATTTTATTATAGTTTTATTACTGACTATAGTAGAATTTATTAAAAAAAGGAATTGTATGTATTTTACAAAGTATGAGAGTTTATCTAAGCATAGAAAATTGCTGTTTTATCCTTTGAATTTTGAATTAAGAAATCGAAAAAAATCACTTTTAAAAGGAGTTTAAATAAGTTTTCAAATACAAATGTTATTATCTACAATATAATATATTATAATTAAAAACAAACTATAATATATATGAGAATGTCAATAGGGAGTTCATTAAATATAGATAAAATAAAAAGAAATTTTTTAACAAGAAGCATAGAAATAGCTAAAGAAATTGAAGAGTTAGCTTTAAATGACACGTATTTTAAAGAGAAAAATCTATACCCAAATGTTGATTTTTACTCTGGAATTCTTTTAAAAGCATTAAATATACCTACCACAATGTTTACACCAATTTTTGCAGTTGGCAGAACAGTAGGCTGGCTATCACAATGGAAAGAAATGATAGAAGATGAGGAGTTTAAAATAACAAGACCCAGACAATTATTTACTGGAGATAAAGATAAGTCCTATAAAAAAGTCCCTGATAGAGAGAAAAAATCAATATTTAATTTATTGTGGCTTAAGAAAACTTTTCTAAATAATCAGTAATTATACTTGAACGAAAGTTTTCAAAATTGCTACTTTTAATCCCATCAAACATATTTTTTCTATAATTATCAAGTTTATCTTTATTTAATTTTAAATTTGTAAAAAAATTTGACAAGT
>CAJXWI010000460.1 GCA_913062735.1 uncultured Arcobacter sp. | reverse complement strand
AAAAAATGTCTTCTTTTGACATAAAAACAGTAACAAGATTAAAAAAAGATAAAATTATTAACAAACTCAAAAAAGACTTATCTTTTGAATCCCTTAATTTATTAAAAAGCAAATTGCCATTCTTTTACAAAATACAATTAGATGACTTTCCTACAAGTTCTCAATTAATTAAGATTAAAAAAGAACTTGCTTTAAATAAAAATATTAAAAGAATTGAGATTTTTTCAAAGAATCACAACCAAGTTTATTTACTCTTATTAATTATTAATCAAATAGTTGTTATTGTTTTTACTATTATTAGTATCTTTACTGTAATAATTATTGCCAAACAAGTTAAGATTTGGTTTTACGAAAATTCCAGACAAATTACAATTTTACAACTGCATGGGGCATCTATTTTATATTCTGCTTCACGTATTATTAAACAAGCATTATTTAGTGCCTTTATAGCTTTTATACTTATTTCATCTTTAGTTGTATTCGTATCTTTAAATATGAATATGTTTATTCCACTTGAACTGCAGGATATTGTTCGTACAAAATTAGATGTACAAACTCAAATTATCAACTTATTTCTTTTATCTTTTGGAATCTCTTTTATAACAGTAATGTCTGTTTTAATTTCCTATAAAATTTCCAATGAATAAGTTTATTCTTTTTGCGTTTTTTTCTTTTGTATTCCTAAGTGCAAATAATCTTGATGTTAAAATTTCAAGCAATAAAAAAAATCTAAAAGTTACTCAAAAAAAACAAAAGGTCACTACTTTAAAAATCAAAGATTTGGCTTTTCAAATAAAAAAACAAGATTTTCAATTAAAAAAACTTGAAGTTAAAATGTCGCTTATTAATAAAGACATTAAAACCCATGAAAACTTATTAAATAAATCACAAGGAAGTTTGAAAAAACTTCTTAAATCTTCTTCTCATTTAAAATATCAAAAAAAAGAACAAGAAGAACAAATTGTTAATGTTATTATCAATAATTTTTCAAGCTCAATTGCTTTGGAGTTAGCTTCAAAAGACTCTTTAGATGCTTTAATTAATGAAGAAATTTATAATCTATTGTCTCAACACTCAAAAGATAAACTTTTAAAAATTGACAATAATTATTTAAAAATTTCCCATGACAAAAGAAAAAATGAACAAAAGATAAAAGAAATAGCCTCATATATAAAAGAAAGAATAAAAAAAAGAGAATTAATACAAGGGCTTAAAAAAAGACATTCAAAAGACCTACTCTCACTAGAAACCAAACACAAACTCTATCAAAAAGCTTTAAAAAAAGTTGTTCTTCAACAAAACAATCTTTCTTCCTTACTTGGAAAATTAAACATCTTAAAAGTAAAAGAAAATAAAAAAGCAAAAGCAAGACGCCTTGCTTTAAAAAAGAGTCGAGCAAAACGCTTACGTGCACAAAAATTAGCAAAAAAACCAAAAATCAAAAGCCAAAAAGAAGTAAGTAAACGTTACAGCGAAGAAATTGATTTGGATGTACGAATGATAGGATCTTCAACAAGAGGAATTAAAATATCAAAGTATCGAGGGGCTAAAACCATTGCGCCTTTAAAATCTTATAAAATAATCAAAAAATTTGGAAATTATTATGATTCTGTTTATAAAATAAAACTCTTTAATGAATCCATTGTTTTAAAAACCAATAAAAAGAAATCTAAGGTATTTAATGTTTTAAATGGGAAAATTGTTTATGCAAAAAAAGCTTCTGGTTTATTAGAAAACGTAGTGATTGTACAGCACTCAAAAGGTTTACATACTATTTATTCTCATTTAGACCAAATTTCACCAACATTACGCGTTGGAAAATGGATTAAAAAAGGTTATGTGGTAGGAAGAGTTGATAATACCCTTACCTTTCAAGCCACTAAAAATTCTTATCATATTAATCCACAAGATTTATTTAGGTAAGTTTATTTAAGCAGTTCTTCTTTTTTAGTAATTTCTAAATCTTTATTTTTCTTTTTCATACTGATTATTTCATCATCTGTAAGGTCTAAATAAGACATTGTTTTTCCATCCCAAATAATACAAGCAAAGCGTACTTCTTTTTTAAAAAAACTTAAAATAAAGAAGAATATTTTTTTTAACATTGTTTACCTATTTGACAGAATTTCTGCCCAAAGTTCATCTTTTGTAAATGTTTTATTTAAACTTACTTTTTGATCTCCATTAAAAACAGTCACAATTATATTTCCATTATTCCATTTAACATCACATATAGGCATTTTAGTCTCAAAACCATCTTGACTCACATGTATTCGTCCATTTACAAAAAGTTCCCACAAGGTAGGTTTATGCTCAACACCTACCCTATCTCTGTTATAGTATAAAAACTTCCAAATTTTATTTTCTTGTTCTTTATTCAAATAATTTTTAGAGAATGAACTTAAAATTTTTCCTTTTTTTAAAGAAAATCTTGTTTCAGGGAAAAACCCTTTTACACTAGTACATAATAAAGAGTTATCGTTTAATTTTGAAATAGTGTGAAATTTAAACTTATTAATTTTTCCATAAACATCTTTATTATTTGTATACTCACTTAATAATACAGACATCGTTAATAAAAATGCTTCAAAGTCAAAATTCACAATACTTTCTTTAATTTTTGTTTCTTTCTCTTGTAAATACATAAAAATGCTCAAGAGTAAATTCTTTGAATCCGTAAGTTTAGACATAAAAGAAAAATGTTTTGCGTTTTTATTGTCAAGAATATTAATTGTATCACTAAGAACATCTTTGTAAACACATATCATATAAATATATTTATCATCTTTTCTATTTACAATTGCAAAAGTAAACTCATTAAGAGAAACTATTTTATATTGACTTACAAGCCTTTGCGTAATATCACTGTATTCTTCTTTTTTGATTTGATATTTAAAATCATTCTTTTTACATATCCATAAAATAGCATCAACATTTACTTGACTTATTTCATATTTATTATAATAATAATTTTCGCTACTGTTCCAGATTAAACCAAGCTCTTGTAATTCATTTTTGTAATTATATAATTTATCTTGTTTATTAATATAAATACGATTAATAGAATATTTCTTTTTCATACACTACCTTTGAAAAAGTATTATAATGAAATTTGACTATAATACAATTTAATTTTTAATTTTTTTAGCATAAGGGCAGATATATATGAATACTTTTAATCCAGGTTTTTTCTTGAAAAATAGGCATATTCAAACCCTCTACCCTGCTTTGTTTAGAAAAAAAATTGCGCTTGATATGGAAATTGAAAACTTTGAATTAGATGATGGGGATTTTTTGGAGTGTTTTTGGTTTAATAAAAAACAAATGCATGCAAGAAAAAAAATTGTTGTACTTTTTCATGGTTTAGA
>CAJXWI010000459.1 GCA_913062735.1 uncultured Arcobacter sp. | reverse complement strand
TTATCATATCTGTTTTTGGATTTTCTTTTTTTTAGTCTTAGTTTAGAAGATTTAGCAGATACTTTTAAAATAAAAACTAAGTTAGGTTTTATTTTACCTAAAATTTTTTTATGAATATTATTAATAAATTTTATATCTACTTTTTTCCCATATACTTGATAAGCCAAAGTAGAGTCTGTAAATCTATCACAAATCACAACTTGTTTTTTTAAAAGCGCAGGTTTAATTCTATTTATGATGTGTTCATTTCTTGCAGCTAAATATAACAGTGTATCTGTATACTTATCGAATTTTTCTTTTGTGTTTTTGTTAAAG
This sequence comes from uncultured Arcobacter sp., assembly GCA_913062735.1. Next base: position 3,054 of record CAJXWI010000459.1, on the reverse strand, counting down.
TAGTCTTTTAATATCAAATTTCTTATCAATTCTGAGCTTTTTGTGCCGCCAGGTTCTCGTGTTAATATAGTTTTAATTTTATTCTTTTTTAATTTATTAAAAAGTTTATCTCTTTTTTCATTCATTTTAACTCTTTATACTAATTTTTGTAAAGCTTCTTTTGAAAGCCTCGTTATTTCATAAAACTCTTTATTTTTAATTAAAGTACTTGCTACAATCCAATTTTCACAAAGGCGTAAAACATTTTTTAAATTTAAAAAGTCTTTCATATTATTTATTTTGAAAGCCCTGGAATTAATGTCGTATCATATTCTTGTGTACTTTTAATTAATTCTTCGTTAATAGCAAGTGAAAAAATAAAAACTACAGCATGTGCAATAGCTACTTCTACATCCTTAGCATTACGTACTGTTTCTGCTCCTATATTCATAGAAGGAAGTTTTTTAGTTATACGCTCAATTTTTTAAATACACACTTAGTTCTTAATATTATTTTCTGCTTTTTGAAGAGCTTTTACTAAAGGAAAAACATCCTTGATATCTTCTATTGCAATTACAGGTACAAGAGGAGATATCTGCATTACTTCTTTTAAAAATATTCTCATCTAACTTTTTTCTTTTCCAGGTAAATCAAAAATAGAAGCACCCTCTTCAGCACTGCTTACACAATATCTAACACTTGAAAATAAATCTCTTCCAAAACCATATACATTATGAGAGACATCAATCTCTTCTTCTTTTCTCTTAGTTAAGTCTTCTAGTGTTACCTCAACATTTAATTCACCCTTTATTACATCTAGACAAATAATATCCCCATCACGGATAAAAGAAATAACCCCGCCTTTTGCTGCTTCATTTACTAAATGAATTGCAGAAGGTACTTTTCCAGAAGCTCCAGACATTCTACCATCTGTTACAATTGCTACATTAAAGCCTTTATCTTGAAGCAGTCCAAGAGCTGGAAGTAAACCATGAAGCTCAGGCATACCATTTGATTTAGGACCTTGATATTTAACTACTGCTACAAAGTCTTTTTCTAAGAGACCTTTTTTAAAAGCATTTTGTAACTCATCTTGAGAAGAAAATACAAGTGCTGGTGCTTTTATATATAAATGATTCTCTCTTAAAGCAGATGTTTTAATAACAGATCTTCCAATATTTCCTTTTAAGAGTTTTAATCCACCCTCTTTACTAAAAGGTTTAGCATAAGAAGAAACAACATTAATATCTCTTGATACGGTAGGTCCTTTTTTAAATACTAGAGTATTATTTTCTAAAGCAGGTTCTACGATATAGTTTTTCAAGCCTTTTCCTACTACTGTTTGTACATCTTCGTAAACCAAACCAGCTTCAATAAGCTCATGTATAATAACACTCATGCCACCAGCTTCTCTAAAATGATTCACATCAGCACTTCCATTTGGATACAGTCTACATAATAAAGGAGTAACTTTAGAAATAGCATCAAAATCATCCCAATTTAAAACAATCCCTGCTGCTTTTGCCATTGCTATTATATGTATAGTATGATTTGAAGATCCACCTGTTGCCATAAGACCAACAATAGCATTTACAAAACTTCTCTCATCTATAATATCTGAGATACAAGTGTAATTATCTTTTACGGAAGTCATACCTAAGATTCTTTTAGAAGCTTCTTGGGTTAATTCATCTCTTAATTGTGTATTGGTGTTAACAAAAGAAGCATTAGGTAACTGTAGCCCCATCATCTCTAATAACATTTGATTAGAATTTGCTGTTCCATAAAAAGTACAGGTTCCACTACTGTGATAAGAAGCAGACTCAACTTTTAACATTGTATTCTTATCTACTTTTCCTGCTGCATAATCTTGACGTACATGAGATTTTTTACTGTTTGAGATACCAGATGTCATAGGACCAGCTGGAATAAAAATTGCAGGTAAATGTCCAAAAGATAAAGCACCAATTAATAAGCCAGGAACAATCTTATCGCATATTCCTAAAAATACAGCGCCATCATATACATTATGAGATAAACCAATAGCCGTACCCATTGCAATATTATCTCTGCTAAACAAACTTAGCTCCATTCCTTCTTGTCCTTGTGTAACCCCATCACACATAGCAGGGACTCCTGCTGAAACTTGAGCGGTTGCACCTTCAAGCATAAGTGTTCTTTTTATAAGAGAAGGGTATACACTGTAAGGCTCATGTGCGGATAACATATCATTGTAAGACGTTACAATAGCTATATTAGCATTTTGCGTACCAATGAGAGATTCTTTTTCTTTTTCATTCATAGGTGCAATTGCATGCGCTAGGTTACTACAGCCTAAAGCTGTTCTACTCACACCTTTTTTTTTGGATTTTTCTCCAGATTGAAAATGGAGTTTTTTCTCTTCCATATATTCCGGCATTAATTTCGTGATCATTCAATATTTCACTAAGTTCATATGATTGTTCCTCAAAAATATTTTTTTTATCTGATATAACTAGCCAATTATCTGGTCCCATCCACAATATTCTTGTACTAGAGTTATGTTTTACTTTTAATGGATCAGGTAATCTTAAACCATCTAAGTTCATTTTTGAAACATCAACTGTAGAATTTTTATACTTAACAATTTGATAAATTATCAAATTTTTTACTTCTTTTAATCTAAGCAACTCATTTTCATTTTTATCTTCATAATCACCAAATGTTCCATGTTTATGAATATTTTGTAATGATGAAAAATATGTCATGATCGAACTCTTTTTCCTTCTGGATCAACATAATGAGACGAAATTATTTCAACCTCTATTGAAGTATTTTTAAGAGGCGAAACTGCAAATAATTTTTTTCCAATCATATTCTTTCCATCATTTACGATTGCAAGAGAAAATGGATTATTATTTTCTACACTCCAGCAAGATGAAGATACATGGCCTAATTTTGGATTTGGAAGTTTGGCGTCTTTATCTTTAACTAAATGTGAACCTTCAGGAATACTTGATTTTCTGTCAACTGGAACAAGGCCTACAATTTTTTGTCTATCCGCACTGTTAAAAGCCATTCTTGAAAGTGATCTTT
>CAJXWI010000458.1 GCA_913062735.1 uncultured Arcobacter sp. | reverse complement strand
CTGCATCACGTAATGCTTTTCGATTTTTTTGCTCGAAGAACTTGATAAATTCTTCCCTACGCCCTGGTTTAATTGTGTAGTGCCTGATTTCGATAATCATATATCTTCCTGTTTTTTAAATTTTCGAATCTATACCTATAAAAGTACAGGTATTTTAGTAATTAAAACTGTTTAAGTCAAAGAGCAATACCTTACTATTTACTCCTTAAATACTATATAACAATTAAATGAATTTTTCCATAACAAAATTTTTTAGCATTTGTCCTCTAATTTCAAACACCTGTTCTTTTTCGACATGGAAGCCAAAATGTTCATAAAAAGGTCGAGCCGTAATACTTACTTCAGAATACAAACGTTTAATACCACGTTCTTTTGCAAGGTTTAGAACATGTGTCATTAATTTTCGCCCAATACCTTTTCCTTGATACTCATGGTGACAAAAAAAATGATCAATAAGTCCATTGTTTTGTAGGTCTGTATACCCAACTATTGTTCCATTAATTTGCGCAACAAAAGGAGATAAACCTTTAAAACGTTTTGCCCAAAACGCTTTATCAAATGAAGCAGGTGCCCAAGCATCAACCTGCTCTTTTGAGTAATCACGTGTATTAATAGTATGAATAGTATTAAAATGAATACTTCTTAATGCTTGCGCATCGCTGTCTTTATAATTTCTAATAGTAATCAATTTGAGTCCTTTAATTTAGCATTTTATATTAAACATTGCAATTAGATCTTTTCAAATACACATTGCACTTTTTTATTTTCAAAACCAATTGCTTCATAAAATTTGTGTGATTCGCTACGGTTTTTATTACACCGTACTCTCATACTACTTTTATGTTTTTCCCTTGCATGTTTAATTAAAGCTTTTCCAATACCTTGACCTTGATTATTAGGGTTTACAACTAAGCCACCTATTTCAAAAAAATCAGAAGAAGCTAAACGTCGAGCTTGAAATAAATGTAACCAAGCAATTATTATTCCCTTTGATTGGGCAATATAAATAAAATCTGTTTCTGAACTAAGCAATTGTTCTAATTTTATTTTACTTTCATCACTAGACAATATCTTGTAAGCAAGGTGTAAAGATACGCTGTTTATTCCTTCCCAATCGTACTTATCTGCTAATCTAATTTCATACATGCACTTTATCCTTATTTTAAAACGTTAAAGTAGATAATATATTCTGATTCTAGTATTAAAAACACTCTAAGTTACGCTTTTCAGTTTGCAATAAAAATTACTATTTTACTCTGACATCTTTTCATTATTTAGTATTCTACTTTAACAATCCCCTAAATAGATTTAACAGCAGTAGCAACTACTTTTATTTTTCCACCAAAAGGCAAAGCAGCCGCTTCATAAATTGTCCGTGCAGGCCTTTTTCCTTCAGGAAATAACTCCATATATAAAGCATTCACCTCTGGTAGTTCACTTAGGTTTGAAAATGCAATATCGACATAGACAATTTCACACCTATCAAATCCTGCTGCTTTTGCTGCTGCAAAAACATTAGAGAATGCCAGTACTGCTTCTTCTTTTATAGTACCTGTAATATATTGACCTTCAATATTAACTGATAATTGTCCGCTTATAAAACACATGTTATTAACTACAACCGCATGGCTAATTGGATTTGACCATTGAGGTAAATTATCTCCACTTGTTATGAATTTTCTATCTTTCAAAATATCTTCCTTTTATTATGATTAATATTATTTGAGGTCTATCATTTTAACTTAGAATAGCTTTGTCTTAATAAGTGTAGTCACCTTATAGCTTTATCAAGGCCAGAAGAAAGAGCCGTGAGTAAGGTTATTTTATTTAAGTTTTAACTATGTGATTTACTATTAGGGATTAAAACCTTTTTCATGGCTCTAAGATGCACTCCAACTCTTGAATATCTATTAGCTCAACTTCACGTCCAAGAATACGTTTGTAAGCGATTAACGAAGCTATAGAAATCACTGGTACTTCAACACCCCAATAGCTTTTTATGACAGACTTCGAAAAATCAGTTTGTAGCTCATACCATAAGCCATTTTTGGATGATTTAATTTTTGTGCCAGGAAACAACCCAATTTCTATCTTTTGAGATTTATAAATTAGTTGTAAGTATTCTAAGTCCCACGAACCTTCAATGTAATGGTTTAAAGGTCTCGATATATAAAAAGAAAGCTGTGGTAAAATTTTTTCAGCATCTGATTTTTGAATGTATAAATCAATATCTGCTACTTCTCGTCTTCCCCCATGAATAGTGGCTGCAAGGCCACCAACAATTTGAAATTCTACTTGCTTCGAATCGCATATGTCTTTCAACCATTCTAAGGCTATTTTTACTCTTACATTCATTCTAAATCCTTAGCTGATTAGTCCGTAAAAGGTTCTGCTTCAGTATACCTATTTAAACACTTAGCCACTTTAGTATACTATCACCCGAATTAGAGGGTAAGATTAACTTATATTATTTTAGCTTTTATCTGCAATTAATTCATCCGCAACAATATAGGAACCCATTCCAAATAATATTGAAGAAGATACCCGTTCTTGTATAATTTGAGCTTTTTTATTTTTTGTTAACCATGATGAAACTTTACTGGAAAATAAAGCCACAGAAATATCACAAGGTATTGCAACTATGATAACTATTAAGCCTAGAATAAAAAGTTGTAAGGGAATTGAACCAGCTTCAGGTGTAACAAATTGAGGTAATAAAGCAATAAAAAAAAGTGCTGTTTTAGGGTTTGTAATTTCTACAAGAATGCTTTCTTTAAAAATAGTTAATAAAGATTTTATTTTAGGTTTTTTAACATCTTCTTTATTAGTATTTATTAAATTACTATCCTTCCAATAAGAATATCCTAAGTATATTAAATAAGCAGCTCCCATAAGTTTTACTATTGTATAAAGAGTTGGTGAGTACTTAAATATTGCCGATAATCCAAGTACCGTAGCAAAGACATGAAACATCCCACCAACAGCTAATCCCATAGCAGCAACAATTCCACCTTTTGCACCTTGAGCAATTGCTCTAGCAATTATATATAACATAGATGGACCAGGAGAAAGACTCATTAATAGAGCAGCCGCTGTAAATGTTAGTAAAATTTCAATTGGAATCATAGTAACCTCGTGATTTTTTTATTTTATTATATCCAAATATACCACTGGATTAATGGGAACATTTGCCATTTTTAAATAACAAATTTTAGGAAGTAAAGGTGCCTATCCCCGTTTATTTAGTCCCCGTTTATTTAAGCACTTAGACAATTAAGTATACTGTCACAGGAATTCTAATTAGTTTTATTTTTAAGAGCTCTTACAAAGTGACCTTTGCGCTTTTTTCTTTTTCTTAATTGTAAGAAAAAGAAAC
>CAJXWI010000457.1 GCA_913062735.1 uncultured Arcobacter sp. | reverse complement strand
GTTTTAAATGTATCACGAAGTTGTTATTACAGATGGCTTCAAATTGATTATCAAGAAGATACTAAACTCAATGAAATAATTAAAGACGTTTTTATGGGTTGAAGACAAACTTATGGAATAAGAAGAATTTAAAAGCGGTTGAATACCTGTATGACCTTATAATATCAAGAAGACTATTGGTAAGGTTATGAAAAACTTGGACTTCACAGTCATAATAAGCGTAGATTTAGAGTATTAACAACAACTTCAAATCATAACTATGCAATTTCACCAAATAAATTACAACAAAATTTTATACAACAGATATTAATCAGATTTGTGTAGGCGATATTGCTTATATTCCCACAAAAGATGGTTGGCTATACTTGCTACTCTTATTGATTTATACTCACGAAGAGTTATAGGGTGAAGTACGGATGAACACATGACCACAACACTTGTTAATGATACGTTATTTATGGCATTAAAAACACGTAATCCCGATATTTGGTTAATTTGAAGAAAAAGTGTCACTTAAAGAAATAGCGCATAGTATATTTATTTTTGTGTCCTAATAACTGTAGCCAGATCAAATTTTATCGCACTAGATTATTGAAAAGTTTGTACCACCGTTAGTATGAGTTTTATGTCCTCACTGATAACATAAGTTAGTGTGGTTTTCTACTTAGTTATTTAGAATGATATAAAGTCACATTAAAATATGATTTCACCCCAGTTTTAGATAATATTTTTTGATTACTCTATTAGAGTATTATTTTTTTTGAATGAAAACTCAACTAATATAACAAAGAATAAGTATAGATATGAGTGAGTTCTTTCTATTGAATAACGCACAAGTAGAAGCTCTTTTTCCCTTGTTAAATATGAATAATGGAATTTATTTAGTATTATTACAAATAATAGTGAAGTTCCAAAATAAATCATTATTCTTTGTAAATATGGAGATTAATAGAAGTTTCTACTCCCTGAGGCACATTTTTAACACTTAATTTTCCATACATTTGTTTCTCAATAATCGTTTGACTCACATATAATCCTAAACCCACACCATTATAATTCTCTTTTGTTGTAAAATAGGGTTCAAAAATTTTCTCAATAATGTTCTCATCAATTCCACCTCCATTATCTACTATAAATATTTGAATATTTGTGTCACTTTTTTTTGTTCTAATATTGATACTTGGATTTTTCACTTCATTTCGTATGAAAGCATCTCTTGAGTTGAGAAGTATCTTAAAGATTACTTGTGACAGTTCATTTTCAAAACCATATATTTTCGCAGTAACAGAGGTATTCTTTGTTACTTTGACATTATTTTTTTTAAAACAGGAATCAAGAAGAAAAAAAGTACTTTGAATAGCTGATTCCGTAGAAAATGAAAGCTTTTCTTTCTTGGACTGAAAGAAGTTAGTAAAATCCGCAAGGGAAGTTCTCATTTTATCCACTAGAGTATTAGTGAGTATTTGTTGTTTATCCAAGTACTCTTTATCTAACTTCCCAAGAGAAGATCTTAAGAATATATTTTGAATAAGCGTATTTAGTCCAGTTAACGGTTGCGTCCATTGGTGTGAAATCATACTCATCAGTTCTCCCACTATCATTTTTGATTGACGAATTAGAGCCTTTTCAAGTTTCACTCTCTTAGAACTTTCTTCTTCAAGTCTTGCATTTAGCACATCATTTAAATTTTCAAGTTTTGAGATTTGTAATTTTAGTTTTTGGTTTGAGAGCTTCAGTTCACTAGATTCTGTCTCATCTTTTCCTTCCCAAACTATATTAGCATCTTCTTGTCCCCAAGTTCTACTTTTCATGTAAACTCCTTCTTCATGCTTAAAGTATAGTTAATAAAACTATCTCGTTATTAATATATAAACCTATATTCAATTAAATTGTGATTATACCTGAGAATGGTATCATTTGTAACTGTATTATATTTTAGAAATTTCTGTTAAATTTATGCAAGTCCATTTTATCACACTTTCGGATTGACTTATAATCAACTTTATTTCCCAAAAGCTGTGAGAAAAGTTCCATATTCTTCTTTACTGTTTTACATAAAGTTTTGACATAGATTCCATTTGAGTGGATGGAGTATATTTATTTTTAATTCCAATAATTATTTAAAAAAGTGATTTAATCATATATTATTAATGATACTCTTTTAATACTCTATCAGGATAATATTCTCTTGTTACTACAGTTTTAAAAATGATTAAAAATATAAGTTGAACAATGACAGACAGAAAATAGCTAAATTACCCTTCTATTAAAGTAAAAATAAACTTTACAAGCAATGGAGGAAAAGAATCTCCGAAGACGTTAGTCAATTTTGAAAAAGAATTACAAAAAAATTAAATAAACATTTAATTTAATTAAGAAAAGGATTATATAAAATGGACTTATTGAAAAAAAGCAACTTAATGTATACATATAGATGGACAACGATTGCAAACGATAATCCCAAAGTCACAGGAACACCCGATACTACAATATTTAATAGAAATGAAGGATACGAGGTTATATATCTATTAAATAAGTTAACAGAACTATGGAAGTGGGAAAATATATCTTTTTGCATAAAATTAGAAAAAATGATTAAAGAAGACTTACCTTCAAATATTAGAAGTCAAAAGAATGTAAAAGAATGGTTGGCAAGTAATTGGTCTGTGAGATAAAAATACGAAAATATTTTTTGATTCAGTATTATTCTTCTATTTCATTCATTTTTTATTAACAAAAAAATTGAAAAAATTCTTGTTGAGGATAGTTCTGGTGCTTTAAATGAAATTAAATGTGACTGCTTATGTTTGTCAGGTGGAATAAATCCAGATGTTCACTTGTTTACTCAATCAAAAGGTTTATTAGATTGGGATGAGAAAGATTTAACTTACAAACCATCAAAACCTTTTCAACCTACCATAACTCTTGGTTCTGCTTCAGGACAATTTAATTTTGATAATTTAAATTCTGATGTAAATGAAAAATTGAAAACTTTTAAAGTCAAAAAATTAGACGTAAAACTCGAATTAAATACAAACACTAAGTATAACATTGAAAAATTGTGGGAGGTCTCTCCGCAAAAGAAATCATTATGGGCTAAATCATTTATTGACTTACAAAATGATGTAACAACTAAAGATATCCGTCAAGCAATAACAGAGGGTTTTGATAGAATTGAACATTTAAAAAGATATACAACAAATAGTATGGGAACCGATCAAGGTAAAATTAGTAGTATTAACGCACTGGGAATAGTTTCTGATCTTCTTGATAAAAAAGTAAATGAAGTTGGCACAACTATTTATCGACCACCCTATGCTCCTTTAAGTTTTTCTGCAATAGCCGGCAGAAATTGCTATGAGTTTTATGACCCAGAG
>CAJXWI010000456.1 GCA_913062735.1 uncultured Arcobacter sp. | reverse complement strand
ATATTTATCCACTTCTCAAGAGAACCTTTTACAGAATCAATTGAGTTTACTTTTTCTAAATACCGGTATACAATACAAGAGAAATCTGTACTATTGTTATTCGTATTTATCCATTTTTCAATACTGTTTTGAATTTTATCTATAATCTCAAATTTCCTTAAATATGCATTAACTACGAAACTAAAAAATTGATTATCTACATTTTCATTTATCCACATAATCGCTATATTTTCAATAAAAGAACCATCATTATCTTTAATTGCATATGATAAAACTATTACAAAATTTTTTGTATGAGAATAAAATAATTTATTCTTCATAAAAAATTTTATTTTATTAGAATTTGATAATAGTGATGACTTACTAAACAGGTATAATATAATTTTTATCTCTTCTTGATAAGAATAAAAGATATTTAATAATAATGATGATTCCTTATTAGATATTACTGATTTTTCTGAAATTCTATCTAATGACCTAAACATATATAAAAAAGAACTATATTTTATTGAAAAAGTAAACATCGTTTTTAGCTCTCTTCCCAATATTAGTTCTCGTTTAAAAGTTTTTTTATTTAGGTAAGAGATTAGTATTTCATCCATGATAGTATCATTGTATGCTGATTTATATAGATCATCTTTTCTTTCATATTCAATCCATCCATCTTGAACTAATGGTTCAATAATCAATTTATCTTCAATATCAGAGATATTAGTAGCTTTAATAGGTAAACTAAATAATAGATGAAAAATACTTGCAGGAATATCTAAAAACTTATTCTTTTCAAATGTTAAAGCTAATCTTTTTCTTATAAAGACTGAAAATTCTGAGATATTATGAAAATCAATTGTTTTATCTTTCAAAAAACCATTCATTAAAAAAATAGCAAAAGAGGGTTTTTTAATATATCTCTCTAAAGCTATAATTTGTTCATTTTCTAAAATAATATCTTTACTTTTAAAGATTTCTAAAATCACAAATTTTAAATAATTATACTCATCAACTAATGATATATCTAAATCTATAATATTAAAAAATATTTCATTGATTTCATTATGTAATAAATATGTATTTCTTGAATTAGCAACAATCCTTATAGTTACATTTGGATATTCTTGTTCTAGTACATCAATAATATCATTATCAAAATAATTATTTTCTTCAACATAATCAAAAAGAAAACAATATTTTTTTGCATTATCAAGTCTTAAGGTATCCCATCCTTTAAAATTATACAAAATTTGGTAAGTAGTCCAGTCGTTAAGTTGAGCTTCTCGACCTAGTTCATACATAAGTCTTGTTTTTCCAACACCACCCTCTCCAGATATAAATACTCCATCAAATTGATTATTTTCATCAAAAATACTCTTATAATATTCATTTTCTGTCTGAAACGAGCTATTTATAGAAAGTTTTAAATTTTTAAATTTTAAACGAGAAATATATGGAAGTTCATTATTTGAAAGGTATCTTTTGTATTGTAATTTTTCATTTTTATCTTCATTAATTTCCTCTACTCCTATAGGTAATATATTTAAATCTATTCCCTTGATATGCTTAACTTGTTTTAAAAAATGATTTTCTAAATCTATATAATTAATTACATTTCTAAAAAGTTTTTCTTCTTTATTTGATAAAAATTTTTTTAATTTATTTATTCTTAGCAAGTCCTTTATATCTGTACTATTTGTAGAACTATCAAGAAAATATACATATATTTTTTTAATTTTACTTCCTAAGTTTGCATACGCTTTTTTAAATTCTTTTACTGTATATTTTCCAAGTTTAGATTTAATCATAAAAATTACTATATCACTTTTTGTTAAATAATTTTCATCAATCCTATCTTGAAATTTATTTAACTCAATAGAATGATCAATGTTTTCCCAAACAATTGGTTCAAAATTTTCATCATGCAGTAAATTCTTTAATTTTAATCTTTCTTCTTCAAGTTCACCACTTGATGCTATAAAAACTTTCATCTATTTCTCCACCATTTCCTAAGTCTTATAGTACGTAAGTACTGTGCTAAAGCTAACTTATTAATTGACATTTTTTAATTATTTTTTATATCTTCTTCAATATTTTGAATACTCATTTTTAATTTTCTCCATAATTATTTAATTAAAGGTACCTGTCCCGTTTACCCAAAAAAAGGAAGATTCTTATTCTTAAGAAATCTTTCTTGCAACCCATTGTGTATGTTCTCGGGAGAATGCTGTTTCACTATTAATAATAAATTCAGACAATTCTTCTTCTGTAGTTATGCTTTGTCCACCCATTTTAATAAATGTAATTTCATGTGCAGTTAATTTATATGAAGAATGTAATTCATTAAACTTTTTTGAATTAATCCAAGTCAAAACACCAGTAGCAGCGGTAGTAAATGTTTCAATAGGTAAATTTAGACCTGTTTCTTTAATTTTATAGATTAGTAGTAATATAGCAGTTGCATGCAAGGTTATAGAGACAAAAAACCAAAAATTTGACTTCCTTTTATTTTCTTTTGACTTTAAAGAATACCAATTAATTTGATCTTTAATTCTTTGATCTCTATATAATTTTAATCTATCAGAGATATTTAATAACCTTATTTGTTTCATTGTTTCAGAAATTGGACTAATAGGTATTTCTTCATCTAATATTCTAGATGCACTTTTATTTTGCTTTAATATATTTTCTTGATCCGAAATAAATTTATTAATAACAATATTAAGGTCTACATTATTTTCATAAGGAGTTGCTCTCATACACCAACGCCAAGATCTAGTTTTAATTGATTCTGCAACTGCTCTTCCATTGTACCAGAGATCATCAGGCTTACTAACTTGTAACCAAATAAGGATAGATATAGTCACTAAAAAAATCAATAATGAAATAATTGGACTAAACTCTTCTTTTGGGTAGAAGTAAGATATTAATGCGGCTGAAATTAATAAAATCAGATACCATTTTATTGCACTAAAATAGTTTAACTGATTTTTTAATGAAACTCTATTTGATGATTGATATAAACCAGGTAGCGATTCTTCATTTAATTTATGTATTTTATTCTGCATATTCTCTAATTGCTTTAACAATACTTTCTGTATTCCATCTTACATCTACTATTGAGCGAGAAGATACCACTACCGAAACTCTATCTTGACCAGAGGGAATGACACCGATAATTGGTTTATTTATATTACTAGCCTTTTCTAATTCCCACTGCATCCAATCGCTATAACTAGCATACATACCTGCTAAACCAATAACAATATCAGAATTCCTTATTTTTTCTGCTAATCTACTTTTAATATATGTAGCCCTAGTTGAATTAATAGGCTCTTCTTTATCTACTTCTTCAAAAGACACATTAAAATAACCTCTATCCTTAAGTAGTTTTCTAA
>CAJXWI010000455.1 GCA_913062735.1 uncultured Arcobacter sp. | reverse complement strand
TTAAAAGAAACATATAATATAATTATACTAGAAGATTGTGCCCATGCTATAGGGGCAATGTCCGATGCTACAAAAGCAGGATCATGTCAAAACTCTGACTGCACTGTTTTCTCTTTTCATCCAGTGAAGCACATTACAACAGGTGAAGGTGGGGCAATTACTACAAATTCTAAAGAATTATATGAACAACTACTTCATTTAAGAAGTCATGGGATCTATAAAGATGCATCTATGAGCCCGTGGGCCTATGAAATGAGAGAGTTAGGTTTTAATTATAGAATCACTGACTTACAGTGCGCACTTGGAATCAGTCAATTAAAAAAGCTTGATAGTTTTATAGAAGGTAGGTTGGAAATTGCAAAGAAGTACGATATTGCGTTTATGAAGAGTAAAATAGAACCACTTTATATATATGATGGCAACTCTTCTTATCATTTGTATGTAGTTAAAGTGGATTTTTCTAAATTAAATGTGAGAAAAGAAGAACTTTTTAATAGAATAAAAGAAAAAAATATTGGAATACAGCTTCATTATATGCCAATAAATAAACAGCCATATTACAGAAAGATAGGATATGGTGAGGAAAAAACCCCTAAAATGGATAAATATTATTCCGAATGTTTTTCCCTTCCTTTATATCCCACTTTAAGTGAAAAAGAACAAAATTATGTGATAAAGACACTTTTTGAAGCCCTTTATGAATAAATGTATTGCAATTATTCCTGCAAGGGGGGGAAGTAAACGCATACCACGAAAAAATATAAAAGACTTCAATGGCAAACCATTAATAGCTTATTCAATTGAAGTTGCAATACGCACAAAACTTTTTGATAGGGTAATTGTGTCAACTGATGATGAAGAAATTGCTGAAATTGCGAAAAAGTATGGAGCAGAAGTTCCTTTTGTTCGGCCTAAAGAATTAAGTGGTGATTTTACTTCTACTGGTGATGTTATTAATCACGCAATAAAATATTTTGAAAAGCAAGGTGAAAGAATAGAGTACTTTTGTACTATTTACGCGACTGCTCCACTTTTGAAAAAAGAGTATTTAATAGAAGCATATACAAAGCTTAAAAGTTCAAGTGCAGTAAATGCTTTCTCATGCACAAGCATGCCTTTTCCCATACAAAGAGCATTTAAAATTCTTGAAAGCAATAGGTGCGAAATGTTTTGGCCTGAAAACTATATGCTTAGAAGTCAAGATTTAGTAGAATCTTATCAAGATGCAGGCCAATTCTATTGGACAAATAGAATAAGAGAAAAGAATATTGACAATAGTGTGATGTTTTCAAAAAATAGTTTACCGATAATACTACCAAGATACTTGGTTCAAGATATTGATACTATTGAGGACTGGAAAAGAGTTGAACTTATGTATGAAGTTGTGAACAGGTCTGAAAAATATGTATAACATTATGATTAGAACAGATTCCTCATTTACTATTGGTACAGGCCATATTATGAGAGATTTAGTTTTAGCACAACAGTTTAGTAAAAGTAATATATCTTTTGCAACATTAAATTTAGATGGAAATATAAATTATAAAATTACAGATGCTGGCTATAAATTAAGTGATTTGAAGAATAGTAGTATTGATGAAATAATAAAACTAATAAAAAAAGAAAAAATAGATTTAATAGTTATTGACCATTATGATATAGATTATACCTTTGAAAAAGAACTAAAAATAATATTTCCTTTGTTACGCATTATGGTTATTGATGATACCTATGAAAAACATTATAGTGATATACTTTTGAATCATAATATATATGCAAATAAAAAGAAGTATAAAGGAAAAGTACCCCAACACTGTGAGCTGAGATGTGGAAGTAAATATACACTTTTAAGAGAAGAATTTATAATAGAAAAGAAAAAGAAAAAGAAATATTCAAAGAATCAATTTAAAAATAAAATATTAGTATCCTTAGGTGGTACTGATAATTATAATTTAAATATAAAAATATTAAATTTATTAAAAAGTAAATCGAATATAAGTGTAGATTTAGTAACAACAACTGCAAATTGTAATATAATTATCCTTAAGCAGTTTTGCAAAAATAAAAAATGGATTACACTTCATATAAATACAAATAAAATGGCACAATTAATGAATACTAATAATCTCGCAATAGTAACACCTAGCGTAATTGTAAATGAGGCTTATTTTATGGAAATACCATTTATTGCAATTAAGGTTTCAAAAAATCAAAATGAAATGTTTCTTTTTTTAAAAAAGAATAAATTTAAAACTTTAGATAAAAGTAAATTGTTTAAATTAAAGGAATTAATTTGAAAAGAATTGCAGTACTAGGTGGGACTAGATTTTTTGGTAAATGTTTAGTAAACAAAATATTAGAAAATAATAATTACATTGTCGATGTATATAGTAGAAATAAATCTAATGTCAGCTTTGATAGAGGCAATAAGAAAGATTTAGAAGATATTTTTTCTAAACAGTATGATATTATCATAGATAATATCTGTTTTGGTTCTTCAGATGCAAAAATAGTTAATGATATATTTTTAGCTAATATAAATTGGTTACCGCAGCAATATATCTTTACGTCAACTTCTTTTGTCTATAAAGAAATGAAAAAATATGATGAGAGTATATCTTTTACATTTAAAACAACTTCTAATAAAAAATATCCTGAGATAAGTTATGAAGTAGGTAAGAAAGAAAGTGAATATATTTTCCAAAATGGAGTTTTATCTGATGTTTTATTAATTTTAAGACCTCCTTATATTATTGGAAAAGGAGACCATACAAAGAGGTTAAGTAAAATGATATCTTTGGTGAAAAATAATTCAACAATAGAGATTAATAATAATGATTTTCATAAAATGAGTTTTGTTGATGTTGAACTTTTAACTGATATTTTAATACAATTTATTGATGAAACAAACGTTGGTATCTTTAATGTAGCAAATGAATCTTCACTTACTTCTAAAGAAATATATCAATTAATTGAAAAAGTAATTGATAAAGATGTTAATTTTGTCATAAAAGACAATAATAAAATACTAAGTCCTTACTCATTAAATCAGAATTTATGTTTAGATATCTCTAAACTAAGATCAGTATATAATAAAGAAATTGTACCTATTGAATTATCATTAATATCAATAATAAGGAACATTTATGAGAAGAACTAAAATACAGCTATTAGAAGTTGGAGTGCTTCTTTTGCAAAAGAATATCAGATATTTTCAAGAGGGTAATGTTCATAAGTATTTCACTGATTTATTTGAAAATAATAATTTAAAGAGTACGAATGATGTAGCAAATAATATTATAAAGAAATATACTTAATGACACTCGCAGTATTCTCTGATATTCACGGAAATATACATTCACTAGAAAAAGCTTTGAAGTTAATGGATACTTTTAAACCAGATAA
>CAJXWI010000454.1 GCA_913062735.1 uncultured Arcobacter sp. | reverse complement strand
TTCAACGAATCATTTCGAGTATACAGTACATCAGAACGTAAAGGATGATTTAGAAAAGATAGTTAAATACTTTGATGAGCCATTTGCCGACCCATCTTTAGTGCCAACATTCTTTGTTTCTGAGTTAGCTAAACAGCAAGTAACCGTTGCAATTTCGGGTGATGGTGGTGATGAAGTATTCGCAGGATACTCGAAATACTCAGTGGATCATGTCGAGAACGAGTTACGGAATAAATTTCCTAAATGGTTAAGAAAAAAAATATTTCCGAGTTTAGCCAAAATTGCAGGGAAAGTGAATTTAACATCATTTAGAAAAGCGAATTCGTTACTGACAAGTTTAAGTGTGGAGCCTGCTATGGGCTTCTATATTACTAATTCTATGATCACCGCCGGTTCGTATTAAAACATCAAGATCATTAATTGGTGCGCTCAGGTAATTAAAAAAACTAGTTTCATCAATTTGTAAGTCTTTCTTAGTTTTTTTTGCCTCATCCACAATTGTCCTAATCCCATTAATTATGTCCGACCTACCCCCATACCCTAATGCAATGTTTAAATTGAGAGCTGGTTGTGTAAAAGAAGTATCGTTTTCAGCCTTAAGGATGCTTGTATGAACTTTTTTCCCAAAAGTTTCTATATCACCAAAAAAATTAAGTTTAACTTTTTGTTCAGCTAACTCAGGAACTTGTTCATGAATTGCCTCAATTATTAAGCGTTTGATACCAGAAATTTCCTTTTTTGGCCTAGACCAATTCTCTGTACTAAAAGCATACAAAGTTAAAGATTGAAGTTTTTGACGAACTGCCTCTTTAACTACCTCTTTGACAACTGCAACACCTTTTTCATGTCCACGATTTGTGATCAATGAATTTTGTTTAGCCCAGCGGCCATTTCCATCCATAATAATCCCAACATTTTTTGGATTATTTGCTGGGTTGGCAGATGCCATAGTAATTAGATCTCGGCTAGATCAGCCTCTTTATTCTTTAATTCTTTTAATAGGTTTTTATAAATATATGCATCAAAATAAGAATAGGTTAAAGCAATAGGAAGATCATTCGCATATCTAAGAAGTTTAATCTCAATAACTTTTAAACCATTAAAAAGTTCTAGGTTTTTAGCTACATCTCCGAAAGACTCTAAGATATTTACGGATAATAATTTAGTTTTTGGTTCATATCCTAAGTCAAGAATTTTGGAGGAGTAAGAGCTCTTATTACTAATACTGTAAGGAACTTTAATATTAGCAATATAATTACCTTTTCCTTTTTGAGTATAAATATAGCCCTCATTTTTTAATAAATTTAGTGATTTTCTTATAGTGTGTCTGTTTACCTTATAAATACAAGAAAATTCATTTTCTGAAGGGAGTTTATACAAATCAGAAAAGTTATTATTTTCAATATTAGTTAATATCTCTTTATATATTTTAATATAAACTGCATCTTTAGTATTTTTACTCACTGCTTTCCTTCTCTTATTATTTAGATGCAGAAAGTATATGCCTAATATATTACTATGTGATTACAAGATGTCTATACAAGTTAGAGTACTTGTATAAGTATTAAATTTTAAACCGTACAATTATGTATAAGAGTGAAGTTTTATGAATATTTTACGAAGAATTGTCTTTTGCATATTTTAAAATTTAGAAAAATTATGAGCATGAGATTACTAGAAATACATACAATATTAATAAGAAAAATGAATAAGCTATAGTATTTTGAGATAAACGTGTTCTTGAAACATAAGAAATTAAATTGATTACTACACAATTATATTTTTTATTCTAAAGTACATAAAAAAGGTATAGTTTTTATGTACTTAGATGAGGAAACCTTATAAGGCTACAGTAACTTGCTTTAGAGAACCCAATTTTTCTATACTTAATTCCATTTTCCTATTGTTTCTATAAGATTAACTTACAATTTTATAATTCTTAATAAAATAATTAATATATAATTTAAGAAAAAAATTAATTAACCGCTAGAGCAGGCTTTATATCAGTATTTTAGAAAAATCTCTACTTGGAATTTTAGATTATTTATTAATATTATTACTGTGAATAATGTCAATAATTATTTTAAAAACTACTTCTTAGTCTTATTAGTGTATTAAGTGAAATAATGTGATTATATATATAAGAAGAGGAGTCAATTATGAATAATTTACTCAGAATTATCCTTTGCTTAGTTTTACCTATTTTTTGTTTTGCTTTACATGATATCCAAGCGAAGGAAGATACAAACAGCTCAAGTTCAATGAATAACATTGAAAAAAAACTTTCTGACATATACTTGTTTTTAAATAAACATACAAAAAAAATTGATGAAAAGATTACTGGAAATAAAAGTCCCGCTATGTTTCAAAATTCAAGTATACATTTAGAAACGTATTACGATATCAAAGAAAATGATAAAAACAAAATAGGCAGTTATTTTTCCTATCGTTTTGATTTTCCTTTACTTGAAAAAAAGCTCTCTTATGTTTTTCATAACAATTTTAAAAAAGATACAGAAAATGAAGACATTTCTTCCATTAATAAAAAAGCACCTTCCGTTAAAAAGGCTAAAAAACATACAAGAATAAAAGTAAAAGGGGGTTTAAAGATCAATAATAAGCCCTATTTATATCTTAGAGTAAAAATTAAAAAAGAGTATTCTAATCTTTGGGAAAGTAACTTTAAAGAAGAGATTCAATTTACTAAAAATTCTGATTTCCATACTATAAGTACTTTGTCTTTACAAAGAAATATTAACTATTTTCTTGATATAAAGAATACAAATACCTATAGATGGGATGATAAAGATAAAATCAGTGAATTCATTAACGCACTTGAACTTAAACACAAACTCTCTTATAAAAAGACTCTTAAATATAGAGTTTCAATTAATACGAATAATGACGATTCAAATATGAAAGTAAAAGATTATAATTTAGGGCTAGAATATAAACATAAAACAAGAAAATGGCTTTATTTCAAACTTGAGCCAAAAATACACTGGGAAGAAGAGAATAATTTTAAAAATGATAAATAATCGCCAAGAACTATTAAAACCTTTGGCTAATAATCTAAGTGACGTGTTTAAAAATATTGAACGTTGTAAAATTTGTGGAACATTAAAATCTAGTAATCATCTCTGCAATAATTGCGAAGATAAAAGTAAAAAATATAATAAAATATGTGTAGTTGAAAATATTTCAGACCAATGGGCAATAGAAAGTTCATCTATTTTTCAAGGTTATTATCATATTTTAGGTGGCACATTAAACTCAAATGAAAATTATGAACAAAAAAATCTTCTTATTGAGTCTCTTGTTAAAAGAATCAAAAAAAATAATTTAAAAGAAGTGATTATTGCTACAAGTGCTACTGTTGAGGGTCAAACTACCGCTCACTACATCGAA
>CAJXWI010000453.1 GCA_913062735.1 uncultured Arcobacter sp. | reverse complement strand
ATTTTTCCTTGTGAATTTATGACCCTATACCAAGGGACGGTTTTTCCTTGCCAGCCGCATTCTGGTACTTTACCCAAAGCTTTCCCAACTAACCTAGCCTTTCCAGGCAAACCTGCTAAGTCAGCTATTTGCCCATAGCAAGCAACTTTTCCTTGTGGGATAAGTTGCACAGTTTGCCATATTTGGGCGAATTGTGGTTTTATTGAATGTTTAGCTATTTGTGACAAAGAAGTGTCCTATGAATAAAAGGAATGCGTTATCATATCAAGATGAAATATTTTTTTATACTGGAAACGAAAATGTTGCATTTATTCCAAGTCTATTTCATAATGTTAAGAAAACAGCTTCAATTGCTAAACCTGTAAGTGATTTAAAGAGTTATCATGGTACTACTTTGGTTGTTGCAGATAAAGAATATACTATTTCTAATATTGAGCTTATGCTGGATGAAGATCGTGAACCTGAGTATTATTTAATATATATAGGAAATGAAGAATCGTTTAAATATACGAACAAAGATTTTAAAAAAGAAAAAAAGTTTGAGCTTGAACTAATTGAGTGGTTAGAAGCTAATAAAGATAAAGAAAAAAAATAAAATGCAAGTGTTTCCAACACTGCAGTATTTTATTGCTTAGTAGACTATATATATTATTCTAATATATAGTCTAAAGTATCTAAGGGACACATTGAGTAGCTTCGTTTACTACCTTATATCGCTTCGTTACTACATGATATTGCTACGTTTCCACATTATATCGCTTCGTAAATCACATTATATTGCTTCGCATAAAATTAAAACAATACATTATATCGCTTCGTTTGTACATTATATTGCTTCGTATTAATATGGAAGAATAAAAGATACACACAATAAAAGCTGATTTTGCAGCACATTATATTGCTTCGTATTTTAAATAGTTCGTATATTATATGGCTTCGTTAATTAAATCTAGGCACATTATATTGCTTCGCATAATTCGAATAATTCATTATTTGGCTACGCTTTTTAATTCAAATGTTATTATATCGCTTCGTTTGAATAGACCTTATTCTGTGCAAAATCAATTATAACACTATTTCTCGTTTATTTGTATATTTTTATAAACAAACTTTTTCTCATTAAGAAGCCTGGCACATTATATTGCTTCGTATTCTAAATATTGAATGCATACAGTAAACAAATTTGGTACATTATATTGCTTCGTATTCTAATTATTCTTGAGGTACATTATATCGCTTCGTTTTTGTACAACAGTGACTATTTCATTATTTGGCTACGTTTATTTAGCTACCACATTATATTGCTTCGTTTATTAAGTGAACACATTATATTGCTTCGTTAAATTGTAAATTATAAAACTTGTACATTATATCGCTTCGTATTCACGGGGCATTAAGCAAAGTTTAAAATTATGATAGCTAATATTTTTTAATTTAGTATTTTCTGATGGATGATGATTTTTTTAAATCTTTTATGGATTATAATCATCTATCAATTCCAAAGTAGGGTAATAACAATGAATTCTGTAAATAATATAGATTTTGAAAGAGCTGTTTTGAGTTCTATTCTTTTTGATCCATCACAACTTGATGATATTGTTAAAGAACTAAATCATGATGATTTATATTTACCTGCACATCAGAAAGTGTTCCAAGTGATGACTGACTTACACAGGGATGATTATCCCGTAGATGAAGAATTTGTACGCAAAAGACTAATTTCAAAAGATGTTGAAGACCATGTTTTAATTGATATTTTAGCCGCTAATCCAATTACAAATACAATGGCATATGTTAATGAGATTAAAGATGGTTCAACAAAAAGAAAGTTAGCTTCGTTAGCTACTTCTATTAAAAACTTTACACAAGATGAAAATAAAAATGGTTTAGATGCCCTAGATCAAGTCAAAGATAAGCTACATGATATTGAAAAAAATCATTCAGCAAATACGAGTACATTTACGAGTTCTTCTGATATTGCCAAACAGATGAAATTAAATATGGAATTAGCTAGTAAGCAGGGTGGGGTAGTTGGACAAAGAACTGGTTTTTTTGAATTAGATAGAAAAATCGGTGCTTTTGAACCAGGAGATTTAATTATTATTGCAGGTAGACCATCAATGGGGAAATCATGTTTGATGCAAGATTTAGCTACCAATGTTTTAAAAGATGGGAGGGGATTAAAAGGGGTATTACTTGAATCTCTTGAGATGCCTGCTGAAAAATGTTTTAGAAGATTTATATCCGCAATGAGTGGTGAATACCTAAATAATATAAAAAAAGGTACTGTTTCAAATCTCCAAGAATTTAATAAAGCTGTTGATTTTTACAGTAATGACAAAAATCTTATTATTGAAGATAAACCTGCAACTACAAAAGAATTATTACGCAGAGTTGATAATATGCTAGCTAAAAACCCTCATATCAAAGATGTATTTATTGATCATACTGGAAAAATTGGCCTTGAAGGTACAAAAAGAGAAGATATTCAAATTGGTGAAATCACTAATGGTCTTAAAAATCTCGCAAAAAAACATGAGGCTAGGATGTACTTATTACAGCAACTTAATAGAGGAGTTGAATCAAGAGATAATAAAAGGCCTATGCTTAGTGATTTAAAAAACTCTGGTAACATTGAAGAGGATGCGGATATTGTTTTATTTGTTTATAGAGCCAGTTACTATAAAGCGGATAAAGAAGGTGTTATGGAAAGTCCAATTTCTGAAGCAGAAGTAATCATTGCGAAAAATAGGGATGGTGAACTTGGTACTGCTAGATTAGATTTTGAGGGTAGGTGTGCAAGGTTTAAAAATAAAGTTAAAATTACGGAGATGGCCGTAAATTGATTATTTTGTTTGCATAAAAATTAGAAAATTCTGCACCTGCAAGACAAATTACTGTAGTGAGCAACGATAATTGATATATGTTATAATATTAATTAAAAGGAAATACAATGGTTGAATCTATCGTAATCGTAGTTTTATTTGTAACTACGTTATTAGTAATTGCTAAGTTTGATTCATCTAAAAAATATACTTTTAAACATTAAGTGAGTTTGTTACGTACATTAAAGTACTCAAATAATGGTGTGCACTAATGGATATAAGTAGATATGTTTATTGAATTATGGCCTATCCTAGGCATCTGCATCACACTTTTTTTAATGTACACGTATTGTAAAATTAGAGAATTAATTTCACATAGAAATTTTATAAAAAATAACTAAATTGGTATTGACAAATAATGAATAACACAGACGAAAACAACTTAACAGAAGCACAAATGAGAAAAGCTGCTTTCTTTGATGGCAGTACAGAAACAATTGGTTCTGGTGGAAGTAAAAAAGCTAAAAAATATACGCATTTTAAAAGCTCTGATAAAATATTAGGTAACTTACTTGGAACATATGAG
>CAJXWI010000452.1 GCA_913062735.1 uncultured Arcobacter sp. | reverse complement strand
AATTAATAAAAGCAGCCGCTTTTGAGGCATCAATCTTACTTAGTGCATAATTGTATAAACCATAACCACCTAAGGTAACTACCACTCCTAAATATGCTATCCAAGATATTGATTCTAAAGAAAATGTCATTTCTACCGTATTAATTTCATAAATAAAAAGAGGAAAAAAGAAAATAAGTCCCATGAAGGATTGAATCGCTGTAATAAATAAAGCAGAAAACTTATTCATTAAGTATTTTCCAACAATAGTATATCCAGCCCCACAAACCATTGCACAGAATTCTAGAAAATTACCAAGCATAGGATTAGGAGCAGCTTCGCTGCTTGTAGCATTAACACTTAACCAAATAACCCCTATCATTGCTAATAAAGAACCAAAAATAAGTTTTTGGGTAATCACTTCTTTTAAAATAGCCCCTGCTAAAAGAGCCGTAATTAAAGGCATTAAAGACGTAATCATTCCTGCTTGAGAAGCAGAAGTATAAAGTAAAGCTTGTGCTTCAAAAATAAAATATAAACAAGGTTCAAATAAACCCAATGCCAAAATATAATAAATGTCTTTTTTAGTAAACGTATAAGAGAAGAAAGATTTAATAAAATACAAAAAACACACAGAAGCAAAAGCCATACGTAAAAATATTACAGTAAAAGGGCCAATATCAGACATTGCAGATTTAAGCGCAATAAAAGAACTGGCCCAAATAAACATCGCAAAAATCAATGCAGCATAAGCCACTAAAGAAAAATCTTTTTTCATTTACACTCTTTTTTAAGAAATTTTTTCCATATTATATACATTTATATTTAATTTAAGTTTTTTTTGCTAAAATTTCAGTCCAAAAGAAAAGCACAAAGAATATTACGGTATTTTTTATGCTCTTCTTTAGACCTTTGCAATCATTGTCTAAGACAATGCCCCAGGATGGGAACATAGCAAGGCACCTTTTTCATTGGTGTGTTTAGGTATCTGGAGAAGAGTACTTTAAGTACTCTTTTTTTTTGCATAATTTTTAGCTATTTATATCAAATCCGAATAATCTTCATTTAAAATCAACACTTTTTTACTTTTTTTATTAAACATAAAACGTCTGTCTTTTCTTTTTAAGGCTTCTACAATAATAGTTTTTATTTCTTTGGAATCTTTACCATTTTGTTTTAAGTAAGAAGAAAAATCTAAAACAGACATATATTTGTCTTTTTTTTCTAAAAGGGGTTTTTTGTAGACCAAACGCATTTCATTAAAAGCACTTTGTAAAAGCTCAATTTCTCTATTAAATACATTGATGATTTTATCTTGATTTTTTTCCAAGCGAGATATTTCACTTATATACTGTTTTTTCATCCATTTTAGGGATTTTTTTAGTAAAAGAATCTGCTCATCTTTGACTTCTAAAATTAAAGGAAGTTCTTTATTTTCTATAATATTTTCTTTTACTTCTTTTAAAGGTAACGAAGGAATATCTTCTATATAAACAAAGGTTTTATTACCTTGTTTAATAGATTTAAGTTTTTTATTTTTGATACGATAATGTACCCCTTGGAGAGAGATATTAAGAAGTTCTGCTGCTTGTGCTGTTGTAACTAATCTCTCCAAGGTAGGCCTTACATTTTTGCTGAATCTATTTCAATTACTGTGTGTACATTTCCTCTTGGTTTAAAATCAGCAACAACTTTTAACCATCTTGGTTTTAACTTAGAATATAAAGTATCGAAAATTTCGTTTGCAGAATTTTCATGGGATACTTCTCTAATCATAAAAGAGTTAATGTATATTTTAATTGCTTTTAATTCAACTACTAATTTATCAGGAGTATACTCAATAAAAATAGTTGCAAAATCTGGGTAACCGCTTCGTGGGCATTTACACATAAATTCTGGTAATTCAATTTTTATAGTATAATTCTTCTCGTTATTGTTTGGCCAATAGTTCTCATCTTTGTTAATATCAAAGTTAACTATTTCTTCTTCGCCATATTTCATACATCTGCCTTTTTATTCTATTATTAAGCAATTTTATCAAAACTATACTTATAGCTGATATATTTAGTATTGTAAGCCTTAATTACACTATAATAACGCAAATTTACTAAGGCTAAGTCCAATGAATCTTAAGATGCTTATTTTAATTATTTTAGCGCTAATATTTTTAGCTTCCAATTCTTTACTTGTTAAATTTGCTCTTATTCAAAATAGTATTGATGCTTTTTCTTTTACTTTCATACGAATACTTTCAGGTGCTTTTGTTTTATCCTTATATCTTTTATACAAAGATAAAAGATTAAACTTTTCTTTAAAAAATTCTTTTTATTCTTCCTTGGCATTATTCTCTTATGCAATGGCTTTTTCTTATGCTTATCTAGGCTTAGAAGCAGGGATAGGGACATTAATTCTTTTTTCAAGTGTACAATTAAGCATGATTATTTTAGCACTTTTCAAAAAAGAACGTTTTAATATCAAACAGTTTCTGGGTTTAGTACTTGCTTTTTTGGGTTTGGTATATTTACTTTATCCAAGTCAAGATTTTGTTTTATCTTATTTACACGTATTTTTGATTATCATAGCTGGGATATCCTGGGCTTTTTACAGTGTTCTTGGAAAAAACAAAAAAAATATTTTAAAATTAAGCGCACAAAACTTTGTATTTGCTAGTTTTTTTATAGTTATTTTTTATATTCTATTTAGACCCGATATTTATTTAACACAAGAAGGCGTGTTATTGGCTTTATTATCAGGAATACTAACATCTGCTTTTGCTTATGTCTTGTGGTATTATATTCTTCAACACATACAGATTTTAACAGCCAGTATAATTCAATTAGCTGTACCTATAATTGCAATATTTATTAGTGTTTTATTTTTGAAAGAACTTTTTACCTTTAAACTTATTTTAGCTTCTGTAATAATACTATGTGGAATAAGTCTTAGCTTAATTTAACAGTATTTCCCAAGGTATACCCAAGTCCAGTTACTATCTTAATTGAACCCTCTGGTAATTTTTTTCGTAAGCGCTTAACAAGAGCACGTATATTATCAAGATTAGTAATCTCACCTTCCCAAACGTACGTTTCAAGTTCGTCATAGGATACCACTTTATTTAAATTTACAATATAAAGTTCTAAGAATAATATTTCTTTTTTTGTTAAAATAATTTTTTCACCGTTTTCATACAAAATATGCTCAATAAACGAATATTTGCATTCTTGCGAGAACTGGATAAATTTACTAGGAACGATGCATAAGTGTTTCACTTTTTGTACCAATTCATAGATAAAAAAGGGCTTTTTTATATAATCATTGAGCATGTAATAAGTTAAGTCAAAAGCTGTAGGCAAAACAAATTCTGTAGAATTATTATCTTCACTAGCAATGATTCGCTTGATATTCTTTATGGTAGCTTCTATTGATTGTGGC
>CAJXWI010000451.1 GCA_913062735.1 uncultured Arcobacter sp. | reverse complement strand
ACCAGAAGCCCCCTCATCTTTGGCCCATCTATCAATATTATCAAAGAAGCTTCTTGGTTTATCTTTGGTATTCTTAGTAACAATACATCTTACATTTGAGCCAGACTTCACAAGTTTTTTAAAGATATCAAAAGAAACATCTTCTCTTGTAAAAGTTTCTGTTATATCCTCAATTTTCAGTGGATTTCTAAGATCAGGTTTGTCTGTTCCATATTTTTCAATTAAATATGGAACATGTGTTATCTCTTGATTTGCCATACTAAATTCTGATTTACTCACTCCATCTTGTTTTAAAATATTTGGTACGTTTGCATCTGCTTTTACTTCACTCATTTTCTAAATCCTTTATTACTTTATTCAAAATTTTCATGGTATCACTATTGATACCAATTCTTCTTTCCATACTGCTTTGTTCTATTGGCATAGACAACACTTTTATTCCAATATATGACAAAAGATTACTGTCACACTCTTTAAGCGTATTTTTCATATTTTCAAAACTCAACAATGAATCTTTTTCATAATACTCTGTACCATTCTCTGCAGCTACAGGCAAATGAAGGTCACTCCAATCTCCATACAGCTCACTATTTGAACTTGTACCAGAAAACATCACTCCACTAAGAATTTTATTTTCATAAGCTTTTTTTACATGTTCAATGGGGCCAACCACACTTCTCGTCTCAATTGCTGACCTAGCCCAATTTATGGTAAGGCCTACACTGTTTTTAACATTTTCATTAACCTCTAGAACAGATTCAATCTCTTCATCAATACTTAGAAATCCTTTTACAGGATTATCTTCTCTTCCACTATCACAATGTTCAATGACCAGTTTTGATCCAAACCAATTCCAACTGCATATCTCATTTAATGATTTAGATAAAGAGCTGGCTGAACTCTCCACATTATTGAATTTTAAAGAGGGACCGCTTGCCATTGCAACACTTATCACTTTTTGTTTTCCAAAATATTTATTTAGTTTCTCAACTGCTTTATTTGCTTTTTTGTAAAACGCTATTGCTTCTAATCTGCTTTTCTCATCATTTGAAGCTATTCCAAAATGTGGATTTGACTCAAGAGCTTTCATTGTACCTGGCAAACAAGTTAAAACGTATTCCCATTTAGGATCAAGTAGATTTAAAAAAAACTCTTCATCATGTTCATGCAGTTCTCCCCAAAAAGGGATTTCTATACCTCTGATATTTAGTCTATTTTTAATACTGGTAAGGAACTCTTTCTCTTTATTTTCATCCCAGTTAAATAAAGTGGGTGAAGTAGCATAAGCCCCTACAAAAAAGTTTTTAAAATCATCCATTTAGAAACTGACCACCATTTAAATCTAATCCACATCCCGTCATATAACTGTTATCTTTACTGAGTAAAAATCCTATGGCCTTTGCAACTTCAATGGGTTTTGAGATTCTTTTAAGTGGAATATCATTAGCTATATTATCAAGCTTCTCTTTTTCAACATTTTTTATTAACATTGGAGTAGCTGTCATACTTGGAAAAACAGAATTGATTATCACACCATCTTGTGCAAAATCCATACTCAATTGTTTTACCATACCACTTAAAGCACTTTTTGACATGGTATATTCTACTCCTGAAAATGCACTAAAACTTCGAGTTGCCAAAGAGTTGACAATAACAATTTTACCTTTAGCTTTAACTAATTTTTCATATGCATATTTAAGAACTAAAAGAGCACCTGTTACATTTACATTAATTATATTTTCCCATATATTTTGATCAAATTCTTTAATATTTTTTTGTTTTGTTGTAATCCCTGAGGAATAAACTAATCCATCTATTTTATCAATATTTTCAAAAAAAGATTTAACACTCTCTTCTTTTGAAACATCAATATATTTGTAAATAAGATCATCATTACTGTATTGATTTCGTCCACCAATTAATACTTCATTTGACTGTGCACTTAAGTATTTAGCAGTTTCTAAACCTATACCTGATGTACCTCCAATAATAACTATCATAACAAGCCTTTTATTCGTAAAATTTTATCTCTTTTTTCGTTTGATTTTTCAAAGCAGTAATAATAGCCTCAGCCAATAAAAAATCCTCTTCATTATCAATATCTATGGTTGAAAGCCCTTTAAGCTCATAATAATCAGTTTTACTATCACCACCATGATAAGCACAACCATACTTATTCATATTTTCTTTAAAAGAGTTATTCTCCCAACCCATTAAAACTGTTGCGTAAGCTTTTACAGGCTCCATCTCTTGAGAAGGTGGATTTTTCTTATACTTATCGAAATTTAGCGTTTTATTCTCGTATAAACATGCAATCTGCTTATGCTCCACACTAATCAATGTTTCTAAATCTTTCTCAATCATATTTTGAGTAAACTCTTCAATCTCTTTTACAGTAATTAAAGGAGAAGTTGGCAATATCTGAAGTAAAATATCCCCCTCGACATTTTCCATAAAGTCTAATGCAAATTCATCATTCGTTGATTTATCAGTAGAAAACTGTTTGTCTCTATGATAAAACTTGACTCCATAATCCTTGGCAATTTTTCCAAAAATTACATCATCAGCATTCAGATAAATTTCATCTAAAACTGTTACTTTTTTTAAAGTCTCCAGAATATATCCTATTAATGGCTTACCATCTATAAGTCTAAGATTTTTCTTGGGTACTCTTTTACTTCCAATTCTAGCGGGTACCATTGCTATAATTTTTTTCATAAATTCACCTATCTTTTTAAGATTTATTATTTATAGTATTCTACCAAATAGTTTTTCAATAACTCTTCAATTTCACCATCCATTTTAAAAGGTATAAGTTCAACTTCACCAAAACTAACAGGAATAATTAAGTTATAGTTTTCACTATCGTTTTTTTTGTCTTTTTTCAATGCATTTATAAAGTCACTAAATTCAAACTCTACAAAATCTGAAGTCTCTAGGTTAGATCTTAAAACACTATGTAGAGTATCAAACTCCTCTGTAGTTAACTTCCGAGTTTTAAAAGCTATATAATTTACCATATCTAATCCTATAGTTACAGCAATACCGTGCGGTATACCAAAATTTGTAGCAGCTTCTAAAGAGTGCCCAAAAGAGTGTCCATAGTTCATTTTTAATCTTAGCCCTTGATCCAAAGGATCAATTTTAAGAATATGATTTTTTAATTTTAATGAGTTAAAAATCATATCTGATAATACTGTTTTTTCTTCTTTATATTTAGCCATTTGAGCAATCACTTGTTGAGCTGGTTGGTTACCTGACAACATATGAACTTTTAATATTTCACCTATACCTGATCTTATATCTGTATCACTGAGTGTATTTAAAAACTTATATTGAACTATGATTTGAGAAGGTGGGTAAAAGTTACCAATTATATTCTTCCAAGATTTATAATTAAGTGAGCTTTTCCCACCTATACAACT
>CAJXWI010000450.1 GCA_913062735.1 uncultured Arcobacter sp. | reverse complement strand
ATATTGAACTTTTAAGTGCTTCTTTTACTGATTTTTCTTTTTCAAAACATTTCCATACGGAACTAGCACTTGGAATTATTGAAAAAGGAGTCGAAGGTTTGGATTATAATGGAAAAAAACTAATGATTCCACAAGGCAATATAGTTGCTATTAATCCAGGTGAAATGCACACAGGATTTGCAGGAACGGATAAAGGCTGGACATATCGTATGTTTTATTTTGATAAAAAGTGCATTGATAATATACTAAAAGATTCTTTTTCTAAACACTCAATGATATTAAACAGTGCCAGTATTAATAATCCCTATTTATTTTCCTCTTTGTCTCTTTTACATAAAACCTTAGAAGAAGATGATTTTGCCTTAAATAAAGAATCTCTTCTAATCCATAACATTCATCAACTGTTTCTTCAGTATGGTGATATAAAGTTAGAAGAAAATCTTTCATTTAAAGACTATAAATACAATATGATGATAAGAGATTATTTATGTGACAACTATGAAGAAAATATTTCTTTAGATGAGCTCTCAAAACTAATTCCAAGAGATAAATATCAATTAATACGAAACTTCAAAAAACAGTTCAATACAAGTCCACATCAATTTCTCTTGCTACTTAAAATAAACAAAGCAAGAGAATTATTGTTAAAAGGAAGAGATATAACGGACGTGGCACTTAGTACTGGTTTTTTTGATCAAAGTCATTTTAGCAAAAAATTTAAAACTATTTATGGAACAAGCCCAGGTAATTACCTCTCTTTTTTTAACTAAACATTATTTATTTAAAATTTTGATTCTTGAAAATATTTTTTCGCCAAAAGTATTAATGATTAATGCAATTACAATAATAAAACACGCCAAAACTTTATACAATCCAACCTCTTCTCCTAATAAAATATAAGATCCAAACAATCCAAAAATAGGAATAAGCAAAGAAAGAGGCATTAATAAATTAACAGGATACTTCGCTAAAAGTAAGTTCCATACCCAATATCCAAAAAGGGTTGTAGGATAGACTTGAAAAGCAATTGAGATTAATGCTTGTTTATCTAAACTCTGCGCAAAATCAATAAAAACACTTTCTCCTTGCATGAAATAAGCCATTATAAACAAAGGAATAGGTGGAAATAAGGTTGAGTAAATCAAAAAAGCAAAAGCTTCTTTCGTATTGGCCTTTTTTACAATTATTTGAATAACAGCCAAAGAAACAGCAGCTAAAATAACAAACAACATACCTATTAATGTAACGGTTCCATCTGTAACTAAAAAGATAATAGCAATTCCAGCAAGGGCTAAAATAAAGCCAACTTTATTGTAAACAGTCATTTTTTCTTTTAAAACAAGATAAGACAAAATGACAGCAAAGAATACGCCTAGGTTTAAAACAATTGAGGCAACGCCTGCTGAAATACCGTAAAACATACCTAAATATAAAATTCCCCACAAACCAACACCAAAAAATAAACCATAAGCAATAACATACTTAAAAGATGTTTTAGGGGGTTTTATAAAAAACACAAGAGGTAGGGCACATAATAAAAATCGTAGACCTGCAAGTAAAAATGGGTTTAAAGAACCCAATCCTATTTTTATAAAAGAAAAATTTATTCCCCAAATAAATGTAATTCCTAGTGCAATAAATAAATCTTTTAGTGACATACTTTGCCTTTTCTCTAATAATAGCAGTCGGTAGTATTTAATTCTTTATATTTTGTGCTTGATTTATTATCTATTTGTGCTAATTAATACATCAATTAGTGCTAAGTATATATATCATATATGTTAATATATATTTTTAGGAGTAAAATATGCATAAAAAAGAAACCTCTTTATTACACAGTAAAATTGCCAATGAAATGATGAACTATATTAACACCTATATAGATAGCCCAATAAATATAGATGAAATGGCCTTAGAATTTAAAATTAGCAAGTTTCATTTTCAGCGTATTTTTAAAGAACAAATGGGTGAAAATATTTATGAAAGTATTAAATCCATTCGTTTACAAAAAGCATCTAATTTATTAATTACGAATCAAGCTTCAACTATTAGTAAAATTGCTTCACAATGTGGATATTCTTCTTCTACTTCTTTTTTAAGAGCCTTTAAACAGCGCTTTGAACAAACACCAAAAGAGTGGAGAAAAGGCGGCTATAAAGAGTATTCAAATAAAATATTACATCAATGTTCTAGTGTTTCATTAATAGGAAAAAACTATGTATGCAAAGAACCAAATATTGTAAAAATAGAAAAAAAAGTAGCTTATTATATAAGAGAAAAAGGGCATGGCAATGATTCTAATAAATCATGGCAGAAATTAAAAGCCTGGGTGTATTCAAACAATATAAAGAATTATTTTCAAATTGGCATTTATCATGACAATCCAATCATCACAAAACCTGAAGATTGTCATTATGTTGCTGGAATTGTTGTTGATGAAAAAGATATTTTAAAAGAAAGCAATTTACCATATTTCTCACTTTATTCTGGTTTAAGTGCAGAGTTTTCTTTTGAAGGAAAATATGAAGATATTCTAAAATTAATTCAATGGGTATATCATTATTGGTTACCAAATTCTGGATATGAAGCTACTACAATTCCCTCTTATATACGCTTTTTTAAAAACGATTATTTTGATAACTCTGGTACTTTTGTAGCAAAGTATTATGTTCCTATCATTTTTACCTAAAATGCTGATATTTTTAAAATAAAATAATATTACTTAGCTATACTAAGGAAAAGTTTAGCTTAAAATAAAGGGAAAGAATGCTTTTAGATTACAGTGAAGAAAGTGCCATAAATAAATATAAATTAATGTCAGATACAGTTGTACCAAGACCTATTGCTTGGATAGTAACCCAAGAAAATGGAGTCATTAATGCAGCCCCTTTTTCATATTTTATTCCTTTATCTTCAAGTCCAGCAACAGTAATTGTATCCATTGGGCATAAAGAAGATGGTTCACAAAAAGATTCACTTGCTAATATTTTAAAAAATAAAAAAGCAACCATTTGTTTTGTTAATGCAAACAATGTACAAGAAGCTGCTTTAAGTGCTACGTCATTAGGAAATAATGAGAGTGAAATAAAAGAATATAATATAGATGTTAATGAAGTATTAGAAGATTATCCTCCTATGATAAGCTCAAGTCAAAGTGCTTTATTTTGTGATTATTATTCTACGGTTGAGCTTCCAGGAAAAACAGTACCTATCATTTTAGAAATTAAAAAACAATACATACACGATGATAGAATAAATGAAAGATATCATGTTAATGTTGATAATGTTGGAAGAGTAGGCTCTAAATTTAAAGCGATGGTAGATTTATAAAAGAAGCAAGGCTTCTTTTATTCTACTATTTGCTGCAGTTTTCAGCATTGCTATCGTTCATAATATTTAAAAAACTATAAACATGCCCGTTATAA
>CAJXWI010000449.1 GCA_913062735.1 uncultured Arcobacter sp. | reverse complement strand
CTAGTTTTATCATTTTTAGTTTTTTTTCATGAATTAGGACACTTTACTGCTGCACGTTATTTTGGTGTAAAAGTTCATGTATTTTCAATTGGTTTTGGAAAAAGACTTTTTTCAAAGGAATGGTTAGGCACAAGATGGCAGCTTTCATTAATTCCTCTTGGTGGTTATGTAAAAATGAAAGGTCAAGATGATAGAGATCCTGCTTTAATAGAAGAAGGTGATGATTCATATAATACTAAGAAACCTTGGCAAAGAATAATTATTTTACTAGCAGGTCCTTTTGCTAACTTTTTATTAGCTGCTATTTTATACTTTGTAATCGCAAGCCTTGGGGCAAATGCATTAGCTCCACATATTGGGAATGTTCAAGAAAACTCACCTGCACAAATGGCTGGATTAAAAAAAGGTGATGAGATTTTACGTATTAATGATGTTCCAATCAAAGAGTGGAACCATATTGGTGAAATTATAAGAGCCTCAAATGGGACATTAAAATTTTATGTTAAAAGAGATAATAAAGTACAAACTTTCGTTTTAAATCCTCAAATCTTGGATGCTAAAAATATTTTCAAAGAAGATATTAAAAAAAGAATGATTGGTATTTCTCCTGCGCCTAAAGTAATTGTTTTAGATTTAAGTATAAGTGAATCTTTTGTTTTTGCTTATGATAAAACAATACAATCCTCTTCCATGATTTTTAAAGGGGTGCAAAAATTAATTTCAGGGGTTATACCTTCTAGTGAAGTAGGTGGAGTTATAACTATTGGAAAAGTAATATCAGATGCCAGTTCCTCTAGTATAATTGCTCTCTTGTCAATTACAGCATTAATTTCTGTTAATTTAGGAGTACTTAACTTACTTCCAATTCCTGCTTTAGATGGAGGACATATAATGTTCAACATTTATGAAATCATTGCCAGAAAAAAACCAAGCGAAAAAGTATTTATGTTCTTAACCATTGTAGGATGGGTTATTTTAGCTTCTTTAATGGCTTTAGGAATGTACAACGATATAAATAGATTATTTGGATAAAAATGAATAAAATACAAGC
This sequence comes from uncultured Arcobacter sp., assembly GCA_913062735.1. The sequence continues at coordinate 2,375 of CAJXWI010000449.1, read as the reverse complement.
AACACAAAACTTAAACAAAGTAGTAACACAAATTGAAGGCGCACGTCTTAGAGTTTCTGATCATCATATTGTGAAATTAATTGCAGTATCTAAGTACTCTAATACAAAAGATATAGAAACCTTATATAACGTAGGTCAAAGGGCCTATGGAGAAAATAAAGTTCAAGATTTAAAAGAAAAAATGACAGCTCTTGATGAATTACCTTTAGAGTGGCACTTTATAGGACATCTGCAAAAAAATAAAATCAACAATTTAATTGATGCAAAACCTACGTTAATGCATTCTCTTGATTCTTTGGAATTGGCGTATGAGCTTAATAAAAAACTCTTATCAAAAAATGCAACAATGAAATGTTTATTGCAAATCAACTCTGCAAATGAAGAAAGTAAAACAGGATTTAATGAAGAAGAAGCATATGAAGCGTATAATTCAATCCTTAATGAATGTTCTGCTATAAAACTTATTGGAGTTATGAGTATTGGAGCACACAGTAAAGAAAGAGCAGAAATTAAAAAATCTTTTTTAGTTACAAAAAAGATTTATGAGCAAGTTAAACCCCTAGGTGCAAGATATTGTTCTATGGGAATGAGCTCTGATTTTGAACTAGCTATTGAATGTGGCTCAAATATGATTCGAGTAGGCTCATCTTTGTTTAAATAGAGTATTTTTTTAAATATCTATGCTTTAAAGTTTAAATGTGATAAATTCACCTTTCTTTAAAGTATTTTAAAGTATTCTAAATAAATAAAATTTGGGATTATTATGAACATAGACAATATTATAAACACAGAAGATAATATCATCCATTTGGATAATTATTCCTTAGATAAGTTACTTGAACAACTCTTATTTTATATTAGGAATCATATATCTTGTGATGCAGGAACCATTTATTTAAGAGAAAACAACTATTTAAGATTTCACATCTTTCAAAACGACACATTAGTATCGTTAGATGATGATACTAAAGCTAAATCAAAAAATATTAGATTATCCCTAGAAAACAATTCAAAACTAATTGCAGTACAAGCTTATAATAGCTCAAGTATAATTACAGTGAATAACATATATAAAAATTCCCAATATGATTTTTCAAAAACAAAAGAATTTGATAAAGAATTCAAGTATAAATCAAACAATATGTTAGTGATACCTTTAGTTAACCCAGAGACCATGATTACAATTGGAGTAATACAATTAATCAACAAGATGCAAGACGATACGTATCTGCCCTTTACTGATGAGGATACACAGTACTTAAAAGCCTTTGCGACCTTAGCAAGTATATCTATAGTTAAACTTCAAAATAATATACTAGGAATGCAATCTATTAACAATAATCTTCTTGAACTCAATAAAAATTTAAACACAGAGATTATTGATTTAAAAGAAATGAAAAGTACTGAAAAAAGAAATTTTAATCACTTGCAAAACAATATACAAACAGTAAAAAGTGCATTAAAATCGATTAAACTGCAAAAAGATTTAAATATTAATGATCCACATTTATTTAATGAATCCTATAGTATTTTGTTATCAAATATAAATATTATTGAAGAAGAGATTTCTAAAAAAGAGAGTTAAGAGAAGAAAAAGCAAGAAAGTCTTGCTTTTTTCGTTTAATTTAATGCCTTCTTAAATTTTTTAAGTTCATCTTCAATTGAATCTTGTCGCATAAAATGCTCTCCAATTAAAAATGCATCTGCACCTATTTCACTTAAGCGTTTAATCGTTTCAATATTAGAAACCCCACTTTCAGCAATGATTATTTTTCCATTTGGAATCATAGGAATTAATTTATCGCATAAATTCATATCCATTTCAAAGGTATCTAAATTTCTATGATTAATACCAATAATACTTGCACCACACTTCATAGCTTTACTTAGGTCTTCTTTATCATGAATTTCAACCAATACTTCAAGTCCTAAATGCAGAGCATACTCATACAATTCTTTCATGGCTTTAGTACTCAAGGCTTTTGCTATTAATAAAATGAAATCTGCTCCATATACTAAGGCTTCAACAATTTGGTATTTATCAACAATAAAATCTTTTCTTAATAAAGGAGTAGGAACATATCTTCTAATGCCTGTTAAGTATTCAAGATTTCCTTGAAAATAATGAGGCTCAGTTAATACAGAAATCGCATTTGCTCCTGAATTACTATAGGCTTGTGCGATAGCTAAAGGGTCAAAATCTTCTTTAATAATTCCTTTTGAAGGACTTGCTTTTTTCACTTCAGCAATAATTCTTATTGGTTCATCTTTTGTAGCTCTTAAATAAGATTTTACATCTCTTGGTGCAAAAGGGTTTGCACTTAAACTTCGTCCTAACCACTCTAAAGGAAAATCAATTTTTCTTTTTTCTAAGT
>CAJXWI010000448.1 GCA_913062735.1 uncultured Arcobacter sp. | reverse complement strand
AAAGCCAAGTTATGAACTTGGGTATCAAGTAATAACTATGAACGAATTTCAAAAAATTGGACAAAAAAAAAGTTCAGAAATGATTTTAAGCAGATTGGATGATAAACCAATATATGTTACTTTTGATTTAGATTGTTTGGACTCTTCTGTAGCACCAGCAGCGGCAAATTTAGAACCAGCTTTTAAAGGATTCTCTATAGATGAGGCAAGAAAACTTTTGCAAAGTCTTAAGGGTAGAAATATTATCGGTGGAGATGTTGCCTGCTTAATTCCAACAAAAGATTTTCGAAATAATATTACATCAATGGTAGCAGCATCAATTATGTTTGAGATAATTTCTCTTATCAGCTTTAATTTAAAGACATTTTAAACATTCATTTCAATATTGTTATAAAAATAACTACTGTGAAAAACAGCATTATTATCTTATACTTATTTTCAATCAATTAAGGGGGAATCTATGAAAACGAAAAGTTTATATAGAATAATTTTATCGTTACTATTGGCTTTTTGGATTTCTTCAGCTTGGGCAGCAAATACAATTAAATGGTCAATGAAAGGCGATAGCTTAACACTTGATCCACATGCTCAAAATGAAGGACCAACTTCAATGGTAGCAAGACAAGTATATGAGGCACTTGTTACAAGAGGGATTGATATGTCAATTGGACCTCAGCTAGCAACTGACTGGAAAGCTACAAACCCAACAACTTGGGTTTTTAATCTTAGAAAAGATGTAACTTTTCATAATGGTGACAAGATGACAGCAGAAGATGTTGTGTTTAGTTTATTAAGAGCTCAACAACCAACTTCAGACTTTAAAGAGTATATTAGTACTGTTACATCAGTTAAAGCACTTGATGATTACACGGTTGAAATTAAAACAAGAGAACCAAATCCAATTCTTTTGAATCAATTAACAAATATATTTGTTATGTCAAAAAAATGGGCAACTGATAATTTTTCAATTGTTCCACAAAACTATAATGCATCACAAGAAAATTTTGCTTCAAGTAATGCAATGGGAACAGGTCCTTTTGAAATTACTTTGAGAGAAGCCAATACAAAAACTGTTTTTAAAAAGAATAAAAAATGGTGGGGAAATGTTGAACATAATCTTGATGAAATTCAATTACTTCCTATTGCTAATGCAGCAACAAGGGTTGCAGCATTATTATCTGGAGAGCTTGATATAGTTACCGATGCTCCAGTGCAAGATTTAGATCGTATTGGTAGTTCAGCTGATCATAAAGTTATTAGTGTAGAACAAATGCGTACTATTTTTTTAGGTATGGACCAAGCTGCAGATCAACTTAGATCTGGCAACACAGGTGATAATCCTTTTAAAAAGAAAGAAGTTAGGCAAGCGCTTTATCAAGCAATTGATATAGAAGCGATAAAGGAAAAAGTAATGAGAGGTTTAAGCTCACCAGCTGGAATAATTACATTTCCTGGTGTAACAGGTTACACTAAGGCACTTGATGAAAGATTGCCCTATGATGTAGCTGCTGCAAAACAACTTCTAGCAGATGCTGGTTATCCAAATGGTTTTGATGTTGAACTAAGATGTCCAAATGACAGATATGTAAATGATGAAGCTATCTGTACAGCTGTAGTTGGAATGTTCGGTAAAATCGGCATTAATGTTTCTTTGAATTCGCAAACTAAAAGTAAACACTTTAAAGAGCTTAAAAATGACGAAGGTGATTTTTATATGCTTGGATGGGGTGTTCCTACTTTAGATAGTCATTATGTATTTCACTACTTATATGACAGCAAAGGAAGCTGGAATAAAGTTAACTTTAATAACGCTAGAGTTGATGAGCTAATTAGAGTTATGGAAGGTGAAGTTGATTTAGATAAAAGAAATGCTGCTATTGCAGAAGCTTGGGAAATTGTAAAAGATGATATTTCTTATCTTCCTTTACATCACCAGGTAATTTCTTGGGCATCTAAAAGAACTGTAGATGTTCCTATTAGACCAAATAACGAACCTTTGTTTAGATTTTCTAACAAAAGATTCTAATAAATTAATTATAAGCCCTTTTAAAAATAAAAGGGCTTATACTCATAATTAAGTTTTCAAATTTTGATTAAGTATTTTTTTAAACGATTGTTTCAATCTATTTTGGTTATGCTTGTTGTAGCCTTTGTGTCGTTTTCTCTTTTTACTTTCGTTGGCGATCCAATAAATAATATGGTTGGTGAAGAAACTTCAGATCAAGAAAGAGCAGAATTAAGAGAAACTTTAGGCCTAAATGATCCAATTCATATTCAATTTACAAGATTTGTAGTAAATGCTTCTCAAGGAGAATTGGGAATTTCATATCAATTAAGAAGACCAGTTTCAGAATTAATTTCAGAAAGATTACCAGCTACTCTTGAACTAGTTATAATTTCAGCATTAATTGCATTAGTTTCAGGAACTTTATTAGGAGTTTATACAGGTATAAATCGTAAAGGTTTTTTAAGTGATACCATATTGGCTGTGTCTTTGTTGGGAGTATCGCTCCCCACATTTGTTATAGGTATACTATTTATATATCTTTTTGCAGTAATCTTAGGAATATTACCCTCATTTGGTAGGGGCGAGGTAGTTGACTTAGGGTTTTGGTCTACAGGTTTTTTAACAATATCGGGAATAAAAGCCATAATTCTTCCTTCAGTAACTCTAAGTCTTTTTCAAATGACTTACATTATAAGGCTGGTTCGAGCTGAGATGATGGAAATACTTCAAACTGATTATATTAAGTTTGCAAGAGCAAGAGGAATAAACGAAAAAAGTATTCACTATAAGCATGCATTAAGAAATGGTTTGATACCTGTGATTACAATTGCAGGAATAAATATTGGTACATTAATAGCTTTTTCAATAATTACAGAAACAGTATTTCAATGGCCAGGCATGGGGTTTTTATTTATTCAAGCAGTTAAGTTTGTAGATATACCTATTATGTCAGCATACTTAGTTTTCATTGCATTTGTTTTTGTAATGATAAATTTCATAGTTGATATTTTATATTATTTTATTGATCCAAGGATTAGAGTTAAAGCGGAGGCAGTAAGTGGATAATCAAGGATTAACTTTATTAAATAGAATTAAGGATAGTGATATTTATTTTAGCTTTATAAAGTCACCCACAGCCATTGTATCAACTGTTATTTTATTTATAATTTTCTTTTCTTTATTAGTAGATACATGTGCTTACTTAATTGGCTCAAGAATTGGTGGTAAAAAACTAGCTCCATTAATTAGTCCTAATAAAACAATTTCTGGAGCACTTGGAGGAATTTTTATACCAACTTTAGTTTGTGTGATTATATTTTATGATAAGGATTTACTCTTAAATATTATTTTTTTTTCGATATTTTTCTCTTGTATTATTCAAAGTGGGGATTTATTAGAGTCTAAATTTAAAAGGATGTGTG
>CAJXWI010000447.1 GCA_913062735.1 uncultured Arcobacter sp. | reverse complement strand
GTCAAATAATATATAGTCATACTTAACATTAGGATTAGTAATATGGAGTCATCACTTTTAAAAGTATTCGTTGCTGTTGCAAATGAAAAATCTGTATCTTTGGGTGCACAAAAATTAGGGGTTACACAGTCAAATGTAACTCATAGAATAAAGCAGTTAGAAAAAGTCGTTGGATATGAACTATTTCATAGGGTTCCAAAAGGCGTGATTCTTACGAAAGAAGGGAAAAAACTTTATCCTTATGCTATAGAGATTGTAAAGAAAACAAAAGAAGCAGAACTTCACATGAAAAACATTTCTCATCAAGAGCTATTAAGGATTGGTACTTCCCAAGCAAACGCAGCAATTAGACTACTTGGGTTTTGTAAAAAAGTAAACAAAAAATATCCTGATATGCAAATAGAGATATCAACAAATGGAACACCTAAAGTTATTGAAGATTTACTTGATTATAAAATTGATATTGGTTTTATTGCAGGTATTCCAAATCACAAAGATATTGTCATACTAAACAAGTTTGATGATGACTTATATTTTATAGAATCAAAGACAAAAAAAGCGCCTAATTGTCTCATAGGATATAGAGAAAACAGCACCCATTTTCAATACTTACAAAAGTATATGAAAGCAAGAGGGAACACTGATTTTAAGACAATGGTTATTCAGAACTACGATGTAATGCAAGGTTTTGTGAAAGAGGGATTTGGTAAAGCTTTTTTATCAAAAGCATTAATTGACAAATATGGATATAGAAATGATTTTATACTAAGAAAAATAGATAAAGCTGATGAAAACTTGGCAACATATTTAGTCTGTAGAAAGGATTATATGCCTATGATTTCTGATTATTTGAAAAGAATAAAATTAGTTTAGAATTGAAGAAAATAAAGTATTTTGAGTAGTCATCTTTTGTCTAAAAGTGGTCTTTTAACTTTTTCAGTTCATATAAAACCCTTTAAATAAGGGCTGTTTGGTAATTTATAATAAGTTGACGTGCAGCCCACCTGAACTATCAATTTGTTGTTCTTTAAGAAGATATTTTATATATTTATAAATTATGAAATACTAATTTATTCCGTTTAAAACACACAATTTAATATATTTTATGTGCTTAATTTCTAATGAATGCATTTAATAAGTTTAAGCGTTCATCTAAACTTTTAAATTTCGTTCTCCTAATCACTCGAAATACAGACATAGTAATAACAAGTATCATATAATTCTTGTATTTAAACTCTTATTTTCTATATACGGATATTTTGCTGAAACTGAAAGAGAAATCATTAGTGAACGAACTAAGCAAGGTTTAGCAGTTGCTAGAGCAAATGGAAAACTACTAGGTAGACAAAAAGGTCAACTTGTTAAAAGTAAATATGACCCTTTTAGAGAAAAGATTAAAGAACTGCATAAATTAGGGTTGTCTGCTCAAAAAATTGTTAATTATATTGGTATTGGAACACAACCATCTTTGAGAAGTTATATTAAATCTAGAAATATTTAGAGATGCTTTTTATGTCAGGTAAAAGAATCATTGGACGTCAGTCAATAAGTATTAACAAAATACCCATGAAAGTTTATACGTAGAGTATTAATGAATTTGAGAGTTATCACAAGCTTCACCTTCAACACTTTCAATAAGGTATAATGTTTTCAATAATTTTGTTATTCTTTACCACTTCCACTACACGCAGGACATAGAAGTTTTTCGGAACCCCCACACCGTTCACAAGTGCCAGAATAATTCTCACAAAAATAGCAATCTATCTTACCCTCACCGCTACATTCATCACATGCTTCATAATTGCCATCTTCGTCATCATAATCTTCTATACTCCACATTTTAACTCCTCAGCTAATTTATTTGTTAATCATTACAAGTTTATCAACTACGAATGTCAGTAAAATGTCAATTTTATAAATTTATTTCTGGAAGTAGAAATATTATTTTATTGTCAAATTTAATATATAATAATGTAGAATACTCCATGTTTAAAACCAAAATATCAACACTCATGATTGTTTTCTTACTATTATTTGTTATCGCAGATTTCGTAGGATATAGTTATTTAATTAAAGCTATAAAAAACAACCAACTAAAAAGTGAAGAAATACTTTTTTATAACTTACAAAGGGAATCAAATAAACTGTTGACTCATGTTTTGCATAAATACACTGTGCAAAAGAAAATTTTAGAAGAGAAACATAAAGAGGTTTACGATTATTTTTCAAATCATTCTTATGATATTTCCTTAAATAAAATTTATGAAAGAATTAATAAAAATGAAAAAAACAATCCTTATAATATATATATCACGGATGAGAATCTAAAAATAGTTAATACCACCTTTAAACCAGATTTGGGATTTGACTTAAGCTTTGCAAAAAAAGGCTTTGATACTCATAGAGAACAAAATATTATTGGAGTTTCTGCTCCTATTTTTGAGACATATTCAACAAACTTTTTTAGCTTCTCAGATACTTATCTACCCCATACAAACCAGTTACTGCAAGTAAGCTATCGATATCCAAAAACAGAAGCAAAACTAAAAAGAATTCAAAATATAATTGAAGACAATGAAATGATTGTTAATAGTAATGCCTATATTATTTTTAAAGATGGTTATGTGGGAGATTTTGTATTTAAATCGTTTAAAGCCTATAAGATGAGCCTAAATGAAATAAAACAAAGACTCAAAAAAGGGAAAGAACTATCCCACAAAATAAAAGATAAAAATATAGCCGTTGAAAATTTTAGAAAAAATGACACCAACTATAAAGTATTTTACTTTTCACAAGACTCAATTATATTTGACGATGCAAAGATTATTTATAGTGTGATATTAGACCAAAGTAAATTAGAAGATGAAATAAGAAATATTAATTTAATCATGTTCATTTTATCAATTATTGGGGTTTTGGCTATTATTGCAATCTTTAAAATCAGATATAAAGAAGTTTTACTTACTCAAAAAGATATGTTTATAAAACACTCAGTCCATGAAATAAAAACACCTCTAAGTGTGATCTCTTTAAATAATCAACTAAGAGATAAAACTTTAGGAGCTGATAAATATTCTGTCAAAATCAATAGTGCAATTAAAACACTTCAAAACTCTTATGAGGACATGAGTTATTTACTGACAAAAGATAAATTATTATATGAAGAGATAAAAATTGAATTAAGCCAATTTCTTAAAAAAAGAGTTGATTATTTTCAAACTATTGCTACAGCACAAGCAAGAGAGTTAAAATTAGTCATTGCAAATGATTCAATCATAATCATAAGTGAGGTTGAACTTACAAGGTTAATTGATAATAACTTATCCAATGCCATTAAATATAGTAAAGTAAATTCGCAAATAAGTGTGATTTTAGAGAATGGAACTTTGACATTTATCTCTATTGGAAATCAAATAAAAAATAAAGACA
>CAJXWI010000446.1 GCA_913062735.1 uncultured Arcobacter sp. | reverse complement strand
GATAAGAAAAAGAAGGTCCTTCTATCATATGAGAATTAGAATCAAATATACAGTTTGGTGAAAGATTATAAGATGTTATTACCTTATGTCTACTTGCAAAAATTTGAAATAGCGCATCTAAATCTAAGAGAGTAATTGGATTTAGTAAAATTTTTGTGATATTTAACTCAATGATATTTAACATTTTATATATATCATTATATGCATAAGTAAGTGCTATTTGAATACTTTTATCAATTCTTCTTAAATTTTTCAGGAGATTAACAATATCTATTGTGGGAAAATTTATATCAGTTAAAACAAAATCTGGCTGTTCCTTATGATACATATCCAGTACTTCTTTTTCATTAGATGCTAATAGTATGTTTTTAAATACCTTTTTTAGATTTTCAATTACAAACAACGACGTACTTGATTCTTCTACTATGTAAAGTAAAGATGACGAAGATAATGTTTCTATATCTATATTTTTCATAATTAACCCTTTTTTAAGTAATAGTCAGTTGAATTGTGACTCATATATTGTGCAACATAAAATTGTTGAAAAATTTCTTTTTCATATTTTTAAATTGTGTTTTTAAAGTGACTTTATAATTATAATTGAAAAGGGTGTGGAACTCGTGAGTATTCTTATATTTGATGTTTTTTGAAAACTTTGAATCTTGTGATAATTGTGCTAATATATAAATAGAAAAACCATATGAATAAATTATTTGTATCATCTTGATTATAGAGCAAACTTCAATGGCAGAAATTGTAAATAAAGTGACTTTTTCCGGGTTACTCCATTCGGCAACTATCAATCCAGAATAATTGTACCTGTATTAAAAGAGCATTTAAATAAATATAAAGTTGCTAAAACAATTGAGGAAATGAAAGTAGATGGAACATTCTCTAAAATCATTGAGAAAGCAAATAAAAATGTTTATTAAAATAATAACAAGGCTTTTAATTTGAGTTTATTTACAAAAATTTTCTTAGCTATGTCAATCTCAATGGGGTTATTTTTCGCTGTTGTTGTTGTTTATATCATTAATATACAAAGTGAGTTATTGTTGAATAAACTAAAAAGAAAAATTGAAAATAATAATAATCACTATTCAAAAACATTAACTCGAATACTCTATACATTGGACGAAGAACTGATATTAACTACGCTTAATTCATTATATTTAGAAAAAGAGATTGTAATAATAACTTTAACTGAGCGGCATGAGGAAATTGATGTACATTTAGATACAAAAAAAAGTATTGATAAGAATTTTCTAATCAGTAAATCCTACTTAAATTTTAACTCACTTGAATTAGGTACACTAACCTTTGCATATTCAAAAGATGTAATAAATGAGGAACTTAGGTTGACCAAACTAAATATAGTTAAATTTTCACTATCTTTATATATCATACTTCTAAGTACAATATTATCTTTAATATATTCCTTTATAAAATCAATCAGAAAACTCACATATGCCACAACCGAAATATCTTCAGGAAACTTAGATACTATGATAGATATAAACAGTAATGATGAAATAGGTTTATTAGCAAATAAATTTAAATTGATGCAAAAATCAATAAAAAATCAACAATTTTTAATACAACAACACAAACTTTCTCTCTTAGGGCAGTTATTAGGATTTATATCTCATGAATGGAAAGAACCTCTAAACAAAATTTCCTCATACATCGTAAGCATACAAATTAAAAATGAGGATAAAGAACTGGCTATCAAACTAAATAAATGTCAGCAGCAAATAGATTTTATGAGTAATACTATGAGTACTTTTAAATCATTTTATGTAGTAAATTCAGACAAAAATGTGTTTTATTTTGATAAAGCTATAGGTTATAATCTAGAACTTCTAAAAAATGATTTTTTAATGAATAACATTCATGTAACTTATGAAAATAACAATAAAAAAGCTATAAAGGGAAACCAAAGTGAATTTTCACAAATCTTCTTGATATTGTTTAATAACTCAAAAGAGGCTTTTATTTCAAAAAGAATTTCAAAAAGAGAAGTCTCAATTATAATAAATAACAATGTACTAAAATATATTGATTCAGCAGAAGGAGTAAAAGAGGAAGATCTTAAAAATATATTCTCATCAGAATTTTCAACAAAAAAAGAAAATATGGGAATAGGACTCTATATGGCAAAACTGATTATTGAAGAAAAATTCAATGCTAAAATTGAAGCAAAAAATACTATAAAAGGACTTTGTTTTACAATTACTTTACAAAATGAGGAAACTCATGTATAAAAAATTAACTTCACTCTTGTATGTTGAAGATGATTTAGAAGTAAGAGATAATATAGCAGAATATTTTGAACATAAAATAGAAAATGTTTATCTAGCAGGAGATGGAGTTGAGGGCTTTGAGCTTTTCAAAAAGTATAAACCACAAATAGTCATTTCAGATATTTCCATGCCTAAAATGAATGGTATTGAACTATTAAAAAAAATAAGAAAGATATCCTCTTCAACACAATTCGTTATTACCACATCTTTTGAGGATCAAGAATATTTACTTGAAGCTGTAAACTTACAAATAATAAATTATATTTTAAAACCATTATCTATAATAAAGTTAGAACAAGCCTTAAAATTGTGCGAAGATAAAATGATTGATGTGCCTGATAATATAAAGTATTTTTCTAAAAAGATATATTTTGATACATTAAAAAAGGAACTTTATCACAATAAAAATCTTATTCCTTTGACTCTCAAAGAAAGCAAACTGCTTGAGTTACTCTTCAAAACATTTCCCTCACCCTTATCATATGAACAGATTTATTTACACTTATACGACAATATAGAACATAAAGATGCGGTTAAAACTTTAGTGAAAATATTAAGAAAAAAAACTCTAGATGCTTCAATAGAAACAATTTATGGCTATGGGTATAAACTTCGCTTACTCTAAGTAGTGATCTGGCTACAGTTATTAGGACATAGAAATGGTAGAATTTCTAAATACTAATAAGAGGAATAAAAGATGGCAGGAAAAGGAAAGCATTATAGTCAGGAATTTAAAGATTCAACAATACAATTGGCACTAAACAGTGAGAAATCAGCATATCAAATTGCAAAAGAATTAGATATCAGTGATAAAACATTGTATGCCTGACTAAGAGCTTATAAACAGAAGAATAATTTGTAAAGTAATACTATTCGTTCGTATAAAACAAAATCATCCACTGAAAGTCTAGAAGAAGAAAATCGTCTTCTTCGTAAAGAATTAAAAGATGTTAAAATCGAAAAAGATATTTTAACAAAGGCAGCAGCGTACGAGCATATGAAACTCTATAAAGTACGCTTGGATTAGAGAGTATAGGAATAAATTTAATATTCAAAAATTATGTCAAGTTTTAAATGTATCACGAAGTTGTTATTACAGATGGCTTCAAATTGATTATCAAGAAGATACTAAAC
>CAJXWI010000445.1 GCA_913062735.1 uncultured Arcobacter sp. | reverse complement strand
CTTTTTTTCAAAATATACCTAAAGAATTAGATGAAAGTGCACTGATTGATGGGGCCTCTTATTTTCAAGCTTTTCGACATATCATTATGCCTGTTATGTGGCCTGGCGTAATAACTGCAGGTTTATTTAGTTTAATGTTGGCTTACAATGACTTTACAGTTACCGCATTACTTCTTAATCAAGAAAATTACACTATGGTTCCAAAAATCAATGCTTATTTAGGAACAGTTGAACATGGAGGTAATTATATGTGGGCCGTAGCAAGTGTTGTATCAGCAACAGCACCTTTATTTATGATTGTAATGTTTTTTCAACGACAACTTATTAGCGGTTTAACAACAGGTGCCGTTAAAGGATAGATAAAATTATAATAGTACGTAATTTTTCAATTTATTTTATTTAATTTTTATCTAAAACAAATTAATGATAAATCTAATAAAGCGATTGTAATTTATGACAATGATTCAAATGATGTGATATTTTTGAAAGTAAAAATTTTAATGTATTATGACATGTGGTTATAATATAACAAATCAGTGGAGCCAATAAATCACCCTGCAGGGGAATTTATTGGCTCATTTTAAACGTTAAGTTGCTAAACCTCTTACTTTTGGAGCAGTTTTTACTAATGGAAAGCTTGTTCAAAAAAGAGTTGAAATTTGGAACATGCTCAATAAGGTACAGGTTGTGGAATTAATATACAGATACAGAAATTTTATCACTTCTGTGTCCTACTAACTGTAGCCAGATCAAATGTTGAAGGTTCATCACCTATGCCATAAATAAAGTGATAATTATCATCACTGTACCCTGTAGGTCGAGTGACTAAAGGAATGAAATTTAGAACTTTAGAGGAACAGTTAAACTTATCAATTGATTAGAAAATAAACACAATATATTTTGGTTAGTATGCTGAGTATAAAATACCAGTTTAGTGTCCTAAAAAACTATTTCAGGTCAGTAGTGTAAGCAGAGTTGTCTGAGATTTTAACTTAGAAGAGATGAGATTACTGAAAAAAAATAGAATGTGTTGAGCTGTTAGAACCAAAATATATTGATAAAGATAGGAGCTATTTTTTAGTCAATTAGAAAGAAATCTATAGATTTAAATGAAAAGACTTGACATTTTAGAATAACAATTCTATAATTACACTATCAAACGGAGGAAACAATGGCAAGACCAATAGAATATGATTTAGAAAAAGCTCTTGATAATGCAATGGAAATCTTTTGGAAAAGAGGATATGAAAATGCATCTATGGCTGAATTAGCTTCATCTACAGGCTTAAATCGTGGTGCTATCTATTCTTTGTTTAAAGATAAAGAAGGGCTTTTTAAAGATGCTCTTGATAATTATTATCCAAGAAAAGCTGCTAGACAAATTAAAGTTTTAAAAGAAAATAGTGGTAAAAAAGGGATTGTATTATTTTTTGAAGACTTTAAATTTAGAAAAAACTATAAAGGTTGTCTTTTTTCTAACACGATGAGTGAAAAATTCTTCTTGGATGCTCAATCCTATAGTATTCCTACTGAATTCTTCTCAAAAGTTAAAGTGCAAATGGAAGAAAATCTTAATCAAGCAAAAGAAATGGGTGAATTTACTGGAGATTCAAAAGCTATGGCTTTAACAATCATAACACTGATTCATGGATTTCACGTATATGGTAAGTACAATTCATCAAAAGAAGATAGTAATTCAATTATAAACAATATTTTGAGTATGATTAAATAGCTTTTTTTTTATTTATTTTAGAATATATATTCTAAAATAAGTAAAAAAAGGCCTCTTTGGTCTCTTATACAAATATAGTTATAGAATAAAGATTCTATAACATAAACAAAAAAAAAGGCAAAAATTATGACTAAGTATATAGAATTAAAAGAATATAAAAGGATCCACAATGACAGATAAAATTAAAATAGATATAGTATCTGATGTAGTGTGCCCTTGGTGTGTTATAGGCTATAAGCGCCTTGAACAAGCAATAAATGATTTAGGTGTTCAAGATAAAATTGAAATACAATGGCAACCATTTGAACTAAATCCTGATATGGGAATTGATGGTGAAAATCTTATTAAACATATGAATCGAAAATATCACATGAATGAGGCAGCGGCTAAACTTTATCAAGAAGAAAGAAAAAAAGATGGAGCCCAACTTGGCTTTGATTATAACTTTTATGACGAAATGGATCTTGTAAATACAAGAGATGCTCATACCTTGATAGAGTATGCCAAGGAGTTTGGAAAACAAACAGAACTTCAAATGAAACTTTTTTCAGCTCATTTTAGCGATAAAAAGGTTATATCAAATAGAGAAGTTTTACTAAAAGAAGTTGAAAACTTAGGGTTAGATGTATCTGAGGCAATTAAAAGACTGGATGATGATTTATATAAAGATCAAATTCAAAAAAAAGAAGAATTTTGGCTGAATCAAGGTGTTAGTTCCGTTCCTACAATGATATTTAATCAAAATAAGTTAATGAATGGAGCATATCCCATTGATAGTTATAAACAAGTATTAGTTGAATTACTAAAAGAAAATAGATAAAAACAAATAAAAAAGGATCAGAATGTCAAAACTTATAGAAGAAATAAATAAATTTAAAGATCATATCTTACCTCAAATTCCTTCTGAAGATTTAGAAAAGATGTTAGCAGAAACAAAAAAATTAGAAGATTTAAAAATTCGTGATAATGCCTTGGGAGTTGGCGATATTGTAAAAGAATTTAATCTTCCAAATGCGCTAGGAAATAATGTCTCATTAGACAAAATATTAGAAGAAAATAATTTTGTAGTTCTAAACTTTTATAGAGGCTTATGGTGTCCTTATTGTAATATAGAAATAAAAGCATTTCAGGATATAAATGATGAACTAATTACTTTAAATACCAAACTTATTTCAATATCTCCGGAAACTCCTGATTTGAGTTTAAGTATGAAAGAAAAACATGATTTAAAGTTTGAAGTATTAAGTGATGCAAATCATAAAGTTGAAAAAGAGTATGGATTGCTGTTTCCTTTAGGGGAAAAACTAAAACCTATCTATGAGGCTTGGGGATTTGATATTCCAGGTTCAAATACAATCAATAGCTATGATTTACCTATGCCCGCAACGTATGTAATTAATAAAAATAAGGAAATCATTTTTGCATTTGTTGAAGAGGATTATACAAAAAGATGTGAGCCTCAAGATATATTAGATGTAATAAATAACAATATAAAAGAATAAATTTAAATAGTTTTAGAATTTATATTCTAAAACCCTTGACATTCTAGAATTTATATTCTATAATGCCATCACAAATCAAGACGAAAGGCTATAGAGTCCTTTGAATATGATTTATACGACATGCCCGATGCTTTTGAAAATTATTTCAAAGTCATTGAGTATTTTTTTAAATAGTTTTAGAATTTAAATTCTAAAACTCTTGATAT
>CAJXWI010000444.1 GCA_913062735.1 uncultured Arcobacter sp. | reverse complement strand
TGTATGTTCTATCGTATATTACATAAGGAAAAAATGACTGGAGAAAAAACGCATTAAAAATAAGACACAATCACTATAACTTTGAAGATCCAAAAAGTGGTTCATCAACACTAATATTTATAATAGTTGTTATCTTTGTTGCTTTTTTTCTTAATTTACAAAGTTTGACTTTTTGGTCTTGATTAGTGCTATTTCATTGCACGGGATCGAACTCCTTATTATAATCAGCTCATCATTTATATAAAGGTAATATAAAAACAAAAGTTGTACCTTTATTTTCAGTAGTTTCAATTTTAACGTTACCATTTAATTTGTCCAATTGTTTTTTTAATGAAGACAATCCAATACCTCTCCCTGATATATGAGTTACACTATCAGTTGTACTTAAATTACTATTAAAAATAAAATTCAATATTTCATCTTTTGACATGAAGTTTAATCTCTCTTGGGTACTTAAATTTTTACTAATAATTCTACTCTTCAGCTTCTCAATATTGAGGCCTCTTCCATCATCAGTTATTTTTATATATAAATTATTATCTATTATATTAAATTCGCAAGAAATTGTTCCTTGTTCATTTTTATCTAAACTAAGCCTCTCATCTCTACTTTCAATTCCATGATCACAACTGTTTCTAAAGACGTGAATAAGAGAATCAATAAAGTGTTTAAAAGTATCTGGTATAAAAATGTTATTATCCCCAATAATTTTAAAAGGATGGATAGTTTTATCTAGACTTATACACAACTGTTGACACATTTTTGGGTAAATTGATAAGTAATACTTTAAAGATTTATTTTTTAGTTTTTTAACATCAAAGAGGATTTCTTCAAACTCTTTATTTTCATTTTTATAAAATAAACAATAATTCATTACTTTACTTTCCAATTTGTTTATTTGATTTTCATCTATTTTGATAAAAGAACTCTCTTCTAAAAAGTTTTTCCCTAAGTTTTCACTGATTATTTTTAAATCCTCGTTCATACAACTCGACAAATTAAAAGACTCAACTAATATTTTCAAACTATCATTATTTTTATTTCCTTCTTCAAGTTTTAATATCTCAGATTCAATATTATGTATTTTTTTCACAGTGTCATTCATATATAATTGAGCAAATAAACCTTTGAAATTATGAATCAATGCCTGTAATATATCAATATTTTTTTCAGCTGACATTTTGGGAGTTATATATAAAGTGCTATCTTTACAAAATTCTTCAAACCCCTCTTTTGTTTCATAAAAATGAGAGCTATCACTAACAATTGTTACAATCATTTTTTGAATACGTTGTTCTTTTTTTATTTTATTTTGTAGCTTCTTATTATCTGTAATATTGGTTAATATTATCATCATTTTATCATCTGAGCTGATTTTATATCTAATTAATATTGCACGCTTATTAATAATAAGTTCACTTGGAAGTAGTGATAATATTAAAGAAGAAGTTAATTCATTGTCTGAATCAAAAGCATCAATTATATTCTCTTTGAATAGAAATATTTGTTTAGGATTCTTATCAAATAAAAGTTTTGTAATATCTTTGTTCTTTAAGTCTTTTCCTAATAAGTTCTCACACTCTATACTATACTCATCATCAACTAAAAAATCTCTATCAAAGGAAAGAAAACCTTGGGCTGCATTATTTAATAAGTCAGTTACTTTTTTTGTTTGTTGGTTCAATGCGTCGGTTCTTTTTTCAACTTTACTTTGTAAGTCTTTGTTGAGTGTTTCAATTTTTTCTTTTCTTTCTTTTAATGAAATCCTCATATATTCAAATGATTTTGAAAGAACTCCAATCTCATCATTAGATTGTACATTTACATTCTTTTCCAAGTTTCCAGAGGCAATTTGAGATGAAATTTTTGTTAAGTCTGTAATGGGTTTTGTGAATTTATTTAATAGTATGTAAAGAGCCAGTGAAATTAAAATAGTGATTATTATAAAAGATATTACTATTCGTGTTATTGATTTGGACAAGGCTTTATCAATGTTGTCAGTCGTATAGTATGTCGTTATCTTAGCTAGTTTTATATCGTTAAATTCAAGAGGAATCGTTCTTTTAATTGTTTTACTTTTGTCATAATTTTTTTGTTCATATTTTAAATCGGCTTCTTTATCATTAAAAGATTTGCTTAACTCAATAGACACAATATCAATATCATTAAAAAAATACTCTAGACTAATTTTTACATAAAGACGATCAAGATTATAAAGAAATTTTGAATTTATTTGTTTTAATATTTCACTGGTGTTTTCTATTTTTAAATGAAGCGTATTGAGTAAATCACTTTTTCTTTCAGTTATATATAGATTCATAGCTATTGCATTTACAAAGAGGGATAAAAGGACAACCGAAAATAAAATTTTTGTTTTGATTTGCATTTCATTACCTCCCCACACATTTCAGAATATCTTGGTCTATTGTAAATGTTTTTTAGATATCAAGATTATTACTCTCATCTTTAGTTAAAGCAGTAAAGACAATTTCAAATTGAGATCCTTCTCCCTCAACAGAGTTAGCTTTTATGGTACCTTTTAATCTAGCCACTACTAGATTGTATATGATGTGTAATCCAAGCCCCGTTCCACCTGCTTTCCTATTTGTAGTAAAAAAAGGATCAAACACTTTGGGTAAAATATCTTGAGGTATTCCCTTACCATCATCTTGATATATCATATGAATTTTTTCTTCTTCCATAAAGACCTTGATACCTATCAAACCCTCATCTTCTTTGTCATAAGCATGCATCAAAGAGTTTGTAAATAAATTCGTAAAGATTTGATATATTGCACTGGGATAAGTATTCACTTGCAGTTCTTTATCACAGGTTATTTCAACTTTTATATTGGTGTCTTTTAAGTTATTGAGTAAACTAAAAAGTACATGATTTATTCTTTCTTCTAAAAAAATAGGATAACATTCATCTGTTGTTTCATCTACGCTGATACGTTTGAAACTTCGTATTAATTCAGCAGCTCGTTCCAAATTTGCATGAATGGTCGTATCAAGTTCGATACAGGTTTTAAGATACTCTTCAAATGTATCTTGTGACATCTCTTTGTCTATATATAAACTATTCAAAGAATTTGTAATATGTTTTAAATGTGTAATCCCTGTAAGACTCACTCCTATAGGAGTATTTATCTCATGGGCAACGCCTGCAACCAAGCCACCAAGTGCCGCCATTTTTTTCGACTCTATCATTTGTTGTTGGGTTACTTTTAAGGTCTCCAGAGAGTCATTTAAGACCTTCGTTCTCTCATCTACAAGTCTTTCTAGATTTTTATTTAATTCATTTAATTCAAATGTTTTACTTTCAGCAATATTTTTAGCAATTTCAAGGTCTTTTTTACTCAGGTACAGATCTAAAAATATTTTTGTTTTGCTGATTAAAGTGTGAGCATTAAAAGGTTTTAGCATATAATCAACCGCACCTTCTT
>CAJXWI010000443.1 GCA_913062735.1 uncultured Arcobacter sp. | reverse complement strand
GGGTATTGATACTGGTAGTTTAACCAAGTATCTACGAGCTGAAAAAATAAGTGATGCTCAAAACAAAACAGCTGATTTTGTAGTAAATAACTTTTCAAATGTATTAAAAGGAATGAAGTTTGGTCTTAAAGTTTCAACTTTAACTCACAGTCTAATAGGTACAAGTGCTATGAGGAGTGTTACTTCAGGAATAAGAACCTTATCCATGAATAAAGTTCCAAAGTGGTCACCTACTTTACCAAAACCAATTACAATCAATACCAAGATAGCTACACAAAAAAGTGAACATAAAGTTGTTTATTTCCCTTCCTGTATTAATAGAGTTATGGGACAATCTAAAGATGACAGTGAACAAGAAATATTGTTTAATCTTACGGTTTCTTTGTTGGAAAAAGCTGGATACGAAGTAATTATTCCAGAGCTTGTTGAAGATCTATGTTGTGGAATGCCTTTTTCAAGTAAAGGATATATTTCTCAAGGGCAGAAAAAGTCTTCACAGTTAGAGCGAAGTTTAGTAAATGCCAGTAAGGCAGGAGTTTATCCAATTTTATGTGATACCAGTCCTTGTACTAAAAAAATGGTAGATAGTTTTGATAGTGATTTAAAAATATATGAACCTATCGAATTCACCTTAGAATTTTTAATAAACAAACTAGAAATCAAAAAAGTTAATGAACCTATTTTGATTCACTCAACATGTAGTTCTGTAAAAATGGGATTACATAATAAATTTGTACAATTGGCAAATATGTGTTCAGATGAAGTGATTGTTCCTCCTGATGTTAACTGTTGTGGATTTGCAGGAGATAGAGGTTTTGATTTCCCAGAGTTAAATAAATCAGCTTTACGTAATATCAAACAAGCGATACCTGCAAATGTAAAATTGGCTTTTTCAACCAGTAAAACCTGTGAAATAGGTTTAAGTGAACACAGTGGCATCGATTATAATTCAATTTTATATCTTGTGGATAAATGTAGTTCTTAGACATTTAAATAAGCTAGAGGAGTAGAGATTACAAAGTTATTATAAACTCTGCTCCTTTATAACTTTTATCCAGATGTTTGAATTCAACATTCTGAACCAGTATTTCCCCTTTTATACTTTCAACGATAATTTGTCTGACCATATATAATCCCAAGCCAGTTCCTTGTTGTTTATCTTTTGTTGTAAAATAGGGCTCAAAAACTCTGTTTATGATATTTTCGGGAATCCCACCTGCATTATCTTTGATGGATAAATATATATTATTTTTATCCTTATATGTTTTTATAAAGATAAGTTTTTCTTCAATGTCTTTTTCATTTAAAACATCTTTTGCATTATTGATGATATTAATAAATGCCTGAGTTAGCTCATTTTCAAAGGTATTAAGTTCAATTTTTGAATTGATATCTAGGACAAGATTAATGTGATTAATCTTAAATGTACCACTTAAAATACCTATGTTTTTATCAATATGCTCTTTTAGAGAAAAGGTTTGTGTTATCTTATCGTCTTTGATAAAACTACTAAAATCATCAATAGTTTTGGATAAATAGTTCGCATTTTTAACAATAGCGTCCATAGAATCATAAAAAAGTGTATCAGTTAAAATATCCATTTCTTTTTGTACTTTCACCCCACTGGCTGCTGTGGATACAACAGAGAGAGGTTGTCTCCACTGATGGGCAATGTTGGCCATCATTTCACCTAAGGCCACCATTTTGGCATTTTCTGTAATAACTCTTTCTTTTTGTTTTAATTGGGTTAAGTCTAACATGGCAGAGATTCTAATTTTTTTGTTTTTTCGATAAAAACTATGTCCTCGGATTAATACAGGTAAGATAGAACCATCTTGTTTTAGTGCATTTACTTCATAGGGTTCTGAACTATCTTGTTCTAAGTTGAGTTTAACAAGGTCGTGATGTTTAAAATCAATAACATCTAAAGCATGTAATCCAATTATTTCTTTTTTGTCCTTATATCCCAAGAGTTTTACAGCTTCAGTATTACACTCTATACACGTGCCATTATCTAAAAGAAACATTGCTTCCATGGTTGAGTTGATTAACTGTTCAAATTCATTCACGGCTTCTCGAAGGGCGAGATTTTGTTTTTTTAGAATAAATTGTCGATAAAGAAAAAAAGCAGTTAGAAAAAGAATAAAAATTACAATTTTCCAAATAATGGAATAGTCAAATGCTTTTTCATACTGAACAGCTACCCATTTATTTAGAATGACCTGGTGATCAACAACTGTTAAGTTATCAATTGCTTTATTAAAAATTGAATTTAATAAGGGTGCATTTTTAGTGGTTGCAATTCCAATAGTAAATTTTTCTTCAAGTTTTCCAGCAATCTTTAGATTCCCAAAATACTCAGTTTGTAACATGTGACCAATAACAGTTAAGGAATCTATAAAACCATATAGTTCTCCTGAGCTAACTTTTTCTATTCCCTCAGTTATAGAAGCCACTTCTACTAATTTGATATTCGGATATTTCTCTTTTAACAGATCACTGTAAAAATAGTCCTTTTCAACTCCCAGTTTATACTCTAATACATCATTAATACTTGAAACAAAAGGTTTATTTGTTGTTGTTGCAATAACCAAGGGGAGGCTTAAATAAGGTTTTGTAAAATTTAAGTATTCAGAACGCTTTTTTGTTTGCGCTGAAAGAGATATGATGTCACATTTCCCATCTTTTGCATACTGTAAGGTTTCCGACCATGTTTTTGTTTCAACCAACTTAATTGGAATTGGAATAAGTTTTTTAAATATTTCAAAATAGTCAAATGACATTCCAATATGTTTGCTATTTTGAATTCGTTCATATGGATACCAATCTGGATCAATACACATGGATATTGTTTTTTTTGATTCTAAAAACTCTAATTCATTTTGTGTGAAGTTTATATTTTTATTTGTAATACCTATCCACTTCTTGTTTAAAGTAATTCGTTCCTCACTTGTAAGATTTCGCATAGTTATGTTTAGTATTTCTGCAAGTATCTCCCAATCTTTTCGTACACCAATATAGAGTTGTGTTTTATATCCTGGAAGTTTTGCTTGCCCCACAATTTTTAGATTATTTAATAAATGCTTTTGCTTTAAGTAGTTAATGGTTAAATAAGCATCAATGGTTGCATCTGCTTCACCAAAGGCTACTGCTTTGAGTTTGGCTAAAGGAGAATCGTATTCTTTAAAGATAATGTTTGGAAAGTTCTCTTTTAATACTCTTGTGCTATTCCAGCCTTTTGCAACGGATAAGGTTTTCCCATCTAAGTCCTTGAGGTTTTGGATATCTTTATTATTATCATTGGTAACAATTGAAAAGTCATTGTTGAATAAAACATCTGTAAAATGCAGAAACTTCTTTCTTTTTTCATTAATTGCAAGTGGATGAATTAGATCAATTTCTTTATTTTTAATTTTGTCAACAAGAGTGGTCCACTTATCAACTTT
>CAJXWI010000442.1 GCA_913062735.1 uncultured Arcobacter sp. | reverse complement strand
TTCTGAAACAGTTGTTGCTGGGATGATTGTTGGTAATTATTTTGCTGATTATTGTTTAGACAATGATGTTGAAATTAAAACTGCTACGGTTCAAAAATTCTTAGATGAACAAGATACTTATATAGATGAAATATTAGCTTATGATGGAGCTGAAAATATTTTTAAAATTAAAAATACTATGCAAAACCTTATGGACAACAAAGTAGGAATTTTTAGAGATGGTGTACGATTACAAGAAGCAGTAATTGAATTAGAAGAATTATTAGTAAAAACAAAACACATTACGGTAAGTTCAAAAGAAAAAATAGGGAATCCTGAGCTTGAAGAAGCATATAGAGTTCCTAGAATGTTGAAACTTGCTCTTTGTGCAGCGCATGGAGCACTTGCACGAACAGAGTCAAGAGGAGCACATTACAGAGAAGATTTCTTAAAAAGAGATGATGCTAATTGGTTAAACCGTTCAATTACTACTTGGCCAAATGCAAGCGATACTAAACCTACGCTTACTTATGAAGAAATTGATATTATGACTATGGAGTTACCACCTGCATTTAGAGGTTATGGGGCTAAGGGTATGATTATTGAAAATGAATTATCTGCTGTTAGACAAGATGAAGTAGATGAGATTGTAGAAAAACTAGAAGCGCAAGGTAAAGACAGACATGCAATTCAAGATGCATTAATGCCATTTGATTTACCTATGAATTATAGAGTGTTAAATGAAAGAGTAGGAGATTTATAATGAGTATTGCAAAAGGTAGAGAAATAACTATTTCCGTACTTAAGTTTAATCCACGAGCAAAAAGTTCTAAACCGGCTTTTGTGGATTATGTTTTAGAAGAAACACCAGGAATGACTCTTTTTATTGCTTTAATGAAAATTAGAGAAGAATATGATCCTGATTTATCATTTGACTTTGTATGTCGTGCAGGAATTTGTGGTTCTTGTGGAATGATTGTAAATGGGAAACCAGTTCTTGGTTGTAGAACATTAATTGCTAATTACCCTACAGGAAAATTGCAAGTAATGCCTATGCCAGCATTTGAATTAATCAAAGATTTATCGGTTAATACAGGTAAATGGATGGATGATATGAGTGTAAAAGTTCAGTCATGGATTGTAACAAACAAAGAAACTGATATTTCAAAAATTGAAGAGAGAGTTGAACCTGAAGTTGCAGATGAAGTATTTGAACTTGACAGATGTATTGAGTGTGGAATTTGTGTTGCTTCTTGTGGTACAAAACTTATGCGTCCTGATTTTGTTGGAGCAGTTGGGCTTAATAGAGTTGCAAGATTTGAGCTTGACCCACATGATAACAGAACAGCAGAAGACTTTTATGAGTTAATTGGTGATGATGATGGAATCTTTGGTTGTATGTCACTAATGGCATGTGAAGATCATTGTCCAAAACATTTACCATTACAAAATAAAATAGCTTACTTAAGAAGAAGACTAGTAGCCTTAAGATAAGACAATGGTGGGGAAACCTGCCATTAGACGAAAATAAAAAAAGTTAATTATCTTTAAGGTAATTAACTTTTTTTATTTATATAACAAATATATAAGATACAATAATAGTAAAATTCAAAAGATTATGGAGATTAAATGGGCTTAAGTAATGACTACTTTTTATTATACCATGGAAAGCATATTGAACAAACAAGTACTTATGAAACTGCTGACAATAAAAACAATGATGATTTTTTTGATATATCTGCACTAATACTAAGTGCGAATAGAAAAGATTATGAAAAATTTATACACCTAGATAGTTTTAAAACACTTCTTGCTTTAATTACAAGAAGAGAAATATCTTCTTTAGAAGATTTACACCAGTGCCAATATTGTTTATTACAAAGTATTCAAAATGATACAAAAAAAGAACATCTTGATAAATTACATGCTGCTTTTGAATATTTACAAAATGAAAAAATAATTAATGAAGCCAATTATAATAAACTTATTTCTTTATTTGATCCCGAAGAACTTGGTGTTTGTGATGAAATAGATGTAAGAGATGATATTAATATTGAAGAACATCTCTCTTTTCAAGACAATAAAATACTTATTGAAGACTTAATTACAGATTTAAGTGATATTTTTACTTCAAAAGATTTAAAAAATGAATTAATAAGTACCAGTGGATATTTAAACAATCAAAAATTCTCTATTGGAATTACAGGTGTTATGAATGCTGGTAAATCTACTATGTTAAATGCCCTAATGGGACAAGAAATTCTAGGTTCAGCTGTAGTTCCAGAAACTGCAAATTTAACCATTGTAAAATATGGAAAACCAAGTGCAAAAGTTTTTTATTGGAATAAAAAAGAATGGGCCAAAATTGAAAAAAGTGCAAATGAAATTGCCTCAATCAAAGATTTTATAAATGAAACACATAAAATCTTTGGAAAGGGCCTTAATGATATAATTAAAGATGAATCTTTTTGCGAGAATGTTGATATTCATAATTTAGCAGCCTATACTTCAGCAGAAGCCTCTGGAAAAAAATGTAACTTAGTAAAATATGTAGAACTAAAATCTGATTTAAATTTTTTAAAAGATGGTATTGAAATTGTAGATACCCCAGGACTTGATGATCCTGTAATTCAAAGAGAAGAAATAACAAAAGAATATTTAAGTACCTGTGATTTAATGTTGCATTTAATGAACGTAAGCCAAAGTGCCACACTAAAAGATGTAGAATTTATAATTGATGCTTTGTTGTATCAAAATGTTAGCAAACTCTTAATTGTAATTACAAGAGCAGATACTGTTTCTAAAAAAGAGTTAGATGAAGTAATATCTTATACAAAAAAATCCATTAAAGCACAACTCTCACAACAAAATAAAGATTCATCCTTGGATTATATTTTGAAAAGTATTCAATTTATTCCAATTTCTGGAAAAATGGCACTTTTACACAGAACAGGAAGAGCACAAGAAGCAAGAGATGCGGGATATGAATTAGAACAAACGGGTATCTTAGAAATTGAAGAATACTTGCATGAAACACTATTTGGAACAGGTTCTTCAAAATCAGAGTTAATTATAAGAAGTGTTAAAAATAAACTCACAAAAACAATTGAAAAGGAAATTAAATCCTTTAACTATGAACTTATTCTCTTGGGAAAATCTAAAGAGGAATTACAAAATGATTTACATAGCTTTAATAAAACAAAACTAAAAAATGAGCTTGTATTTAAAAATATGAACGCAGATATACTTGGGTATAAAAATGATGCTAAGACCTACATTAGGACACTTGAAACGTTTTTAAGTAATGAACTGTTAGATCTGCAAAAAATAATTAAACAACGTGTATTCTCTGATGTAAAATATTCTTTTGAAAAAACAAAAAAACGTCCAGCAAGTGAGCGAATAAAAGTCATTATTCAAACAGCAATAAAAGATGGAATTATAGATATTATTAGAGATTACAGATATAA
>CAJXWI010000441.1 GCA_913062735.1 uncultured Arcobacter sp. | reverse complement strand
AGTAAGTTCAACTGCTGCAATTGTGTTTGCTGTTGGAACGTTCATAGCAATAATTCCTCTTTTGCTACATCCATCCATATCAACATTATCATAACCAACACCAGCTCTTATAATAGCTTTCAAATTTGTTGCAGATGAAAGAAATCTTTCATCTACATCTGTTGAGGATCGTGTAATAACTACATCAGCATCTTTGACTACATCTAATAAAGCAGTTTTATCAATATCGGCCGCGTAAACGTAATTAATGTCTTCAGTACTTTGTAAAATATTCAAACCATCTTCATGGATATGGTCACAAACTACAATTGTATGCTTAGTCATATTATGTAAATCCTTATTTAATTTGGTCTTTTAATAAATCACCTAAAGTCATAGATGAGTCATCATTTACTTCTTTTAATAATTCTCTTTGTTGTTGTTGCTCTAATCTTTTAATAGATAATCTAACTCTATTTCTTTTAGTATCAATATTCACAATTACTGCTTCAATTTCTTTACCAATTTCTAGTGCTTCAGCATCTTCAGCTAAAGGTCCAAAATCTTCAGTTCTTACAAGTCCATCTAAGTTGTCTTCAATTTTAATGAATAAACCAAAGTCTTTTAAATCTTTAATTTGTCCTTTAATAATATCTCCAACTTTATTAGCTGCTTGGAATGCTTCAGCAGGCGATTTAGAAATTTCTTTTACAGATAAAGAGATATTTTCTTTATCAGTATCAATTTTAATGATTTTAACTTCAACATCATCGCCTTTTTTGTAAATTAATTTACATTTAGCATTTGATTCCCAAGAAGCTTCTTCATTGTGTAATAAACCATCTACTTCACCAATAGTAACAAATGCACCAAATTCAGTTAATGTAGCAATTTTACCAGTAACAATGTCACCTGTTTTATTTTCTTTTTTAAATTTTGCAAAAGGTTTTTCTTGTAATGTTTTTAAAGATACTCTTAATCTTTTTTTATCAATTTCAAGTTCAATTACTTCTACATTAATTTCTTCACCTAAAGTAAGCATATCTTTTGGGTTTTTTAAGTTTTTATTCCATGAAATTTCAGAAACATGTAATAAACCTTCAATATCATTTCCTAAATCAACAAATGCACCATAAGATTCGAAGTTAGAAACAGTAACAGTAATAGTATCACCTACTTCTAATTCGTCTCTAATTTCTTCCCAAGGATTTGGAAGTGCTGCTTTGATTGATAATGATAAATGTTGTTTTGTTTTTTCATAAGAAAGAATAGAAACTGTAACTTCATCCCCTTCATCATAATAATTTGCAGGATTAACAGGACCTTTATAAGAAATCTCATTATAGTTAACTAATCCATCAATACCGTCTAAATCAATAAACATACCGTAAGATGTGATTTTTTTGATGATTCCATTTACTGGCTCACCTTTTTCAATAATGATTGCAACTTTAGAGTCTTTTTCAGCTTTAGAGTCTTCAATTAATTTCTTTCTAGAAACAATAATTGAATTTTGCGCTGCATTTACTTTTAAAACTTTTGCTTTAATTTTTTTACCAACAGCACCAATTGCTTTTAAATAAGACTGAGCCATAGGCATGAAGTATTCACAACCATTTTCATCTTCAAGTACAAATCCACCTCTGTTTTTTACAGAAATAATTTTACCTTCAATTACAATACCTTCAACTTCTTCACCGTGTTCAGCGATAAATGCATCAAATTTTTCTTTTTGAAGTACTTTTCTGTAAGAAATAGAAGGTCTTTCACCTCTTATACCTAAAAGCATAACAGGGATATCATCACCCTTATTAAACTTTAATTCACCATTAATTGTGATTTCAGAAACATAAAGTTGACCTTCGATCTTTTGACCAACGTCTACTAATACTCTGTCACCTTCGATTTCTACAACCACACCTGTTACTACAGAGTTATTCTCTGTATTTTCAAAAGACTCATTAAGCATTTGCTCAAAATCAAAGTCTTCGCCTAAATCAATGTCATCAATACCCATATTATTCCTTCGTATTTACCGTATTTATTAAATGCGAAGATTATATCTAAGTTTCCCTTAATACTTGCCTTATACTTTTTCTATATATTTAAGCACAGCTTGTATTACCCAATCAGGTGTAGAAGCTCCTGCTGTAAGACCACAGTGGGATTTATTTTTGAACCATTGGGGTTTTAAATCTTTTTCATTTTCAATTAAATAAGAGTCTTTACAGTTCTCTATGCAAATTGAATGAAGTTGTTTGGTATTAGAAGAATTTTTCCCACCAATTACTATCATAAGATCAACTTTTTGTGACAGAGCTTTTGCGGCATCTTGATTTTCTAAGGTTGCATCACAAATGGTATTAAATACTCTTACTTCTTTGTTTTTTAAAATAAGGGCATTTACAATTTCAAGATACTTTTCTTTCTTTTTTGTAGTCTGGGCAATAGTTGCTACTTTATCATGTTTGAATTTTATTGAATCTATTTCATTTGGATTAATTACAATATGTACATCGTCTTGATCTTCACCGTAAGATTGCACCCCTTTAACTTCTGGGTGATCATTGTCTCCAAAAATTAAAATTGAATAACCTTCTTTAGACATTTTCTTAACAATTTGTTGAGGCGTAGTTACAAAAGGGCAGGTTGCATTAATAACTTTTGTATCTTTTGCTCTTAAAAATTTTAAATCATTTTTAGGAATTCCATGCGTTCTAATAATTACTGTTTGATTGTCTTTTACATCTTCTAGACTTTTGTATAAACCAACATTATAATCATTTTCTAAACGATCAATTTCATTTTGATTATGAATTAAAGGTCCCATAGTTGCAGAATTTTTATGCTTTTCCGCAATTTCAATGGCTCTTTTTACACCAAAACAAAAACCATAAGAAGTAGCTAGTTCTACTTTCATTATGCTTTCCTTAAATCATCTAAGATATCAAAAAAATTAGGAAAAGAAGTTTGAATACATTCGATGTCTTTAATTTCCATACCACACTTAAGTCCTGCAATTGCAAAACTCATTGCAATTCTATGATCTCCATGTGAATCAATACTTGCATGCTGTAAGCTTCCACCTATTACTTCATACCCATCATCAAACTCATTGAAGTCAATATTACATAGTTTAAGGTTATTAACAACAGAAGATATCCTGTCACTTTCTTTTACTCTTAACTCTTTTGCATTAGATACTTTAGATATTCCTTTAGCACAAGCCATAGCAATTGCTAAAGCAGGTAATTCATCTATTAACCAAGGAATGTTGTCTTTAATGTGAACTGGCTTTAATTCTTTGTGTTCAACAACAATATCTCCAATGGGTTCGTATTTATCTTCTTTTAAAATAAATTCTATTTTGGCACCCATTTTTTCTAAGATTTTATAAGCTTCTATTCGTGTAGGGTTTAAGGTAACATTTTTTAATACTATTTTTGCTTTAGGCGTAATAGCAGCAGCAAGA
>CAJXWI010000440.1 GCA_913062735.1 uncultured Arcobacter sp. | reverse complement strand
TAATCGTTACTCTTATGTACGAAATAATCCACTTAAGTATACAGATCCTTCAGGATATGAATGGGCCAGTTCAGAAGGAACAGGTAATCCTTCTGACACCGGTGGTTACGGTGGAGGTTATGGAAGTAGTGGAACTGAATCACACAATAATGATAATGATCATAATGAAGCGGATAATATAAATAAACGACAAGCAGCAAGAGAAGCAGCTGCTAAGGCAGCAGCCTATAAGAAAAAACAAGCTCAAATTGCGGCTGCTAAAGAAGCAGCATATAAACGTAAAATGCAAGAAAGGTATCAAGCTGAACAGCTTAAAATGAAAGAAGAAAAATTAAATAGAAAAAAAACATATGAAGAAAAAAGTGTTTGGGAGAGGATAATGGGTTCATCAAATCAATGGAAAAAAGCTACGGTGACAAAAGATATTGTTAGCGCCTATAATAATGCACACCCTGCGATGAGAGGTATTGTTACTGTTTCGACTTCTTTTACTGTTGGAGTATTGAGTACGGTAGCTGCTAGTTATACTACTACAATGGCTATTACTAATCCAGTGTCTACAATAGATTTTATTGATGGTTTATCTGGTAGATTTCCTAGAAATGGAAATAAAGCGGTGTGGGCTGGATATGGTATACAAAAAATATACAAGGCTTTAAGATAAAAAATTATATTTATATGATACTAATGATTATTTTAGGTATTTTAACTATGACAACAGGAACCGGAAGTCTTTATTTTGGAGTTGAGGCTGAATTGGGCAGTTTAAAATATCTGATTGGTTTATTCTTTATAATTTTGGGAGTATCATCTTTTTATATAGATAAAAAAAATAAATCATTACCAGAATTTTCAAAATGCCCAGAATGTAAAGAGACTTATGAGTACCCAAAACTAGAAGAGGGGCTTTGTCCCAAATGTAAAATAAAAACAATAGATATGGAGAAGTATTATGATAATAAATAAATTAGTGAGATTCAGCTTTTTAATTTTGATAACTGCATTGTTTTTATCTTTGTATTTTATTTTTGCCACAAAAACCATGCCTTATATGGGTGTATCAAGTATAGTAAATTTAGTTTCATCTTGTATAGTTTTTTTATTGATTTTTTTTAATAAGAGTGAAATTAAATATAAAAATGTAAATATAATAGTATTGAATATATATATGCTTTTTACGCTTTTACTATCACTTGTTTTATTATATGCTTCACCCAATAGTGAAATTTATATAAATGAAAGTAGTGTTTTCTTATTTTCATTTACTATATCTTGCTCTTCTTTATTTTTAATAATTGATAAAAATCTTTCAAAATTAAAAAATTTATTTCTATTTTGTTATTTTTTAATATTAATTATAATAACTATTAGTCTTTCTTTAATTTATACATTTTCAAATCCAAATAATAGTATCAATGCAATAAATACTTCTTTTGTATTTTTAGGAATATCGTTTTTTATTTTTACATCATTCAAAGAAAGAATTAAAGAATGTAATTTTTTAGAAATTACATATATATTTGTTAGTGGAATGTTTATTTTATATCTTATCAATTTCATATACCAACTAACAACTCTTAATCTAATGGAATATAAAAATATATTTAATAATACGTTTTTATTAGTATATTTATCAATTTTATTAAACCTTTTCTCAATTTATAAATGTAAGAATAAATTATAAGTAAATACTGTAATTAACATAAGAACTATTAGAACAAAAACTAATAATTAAGCTCAGTAAACTGATCAAAAGGAATTCTGTTTAATTCTAATATAATTTGACTACAATATTCATACCTAAACATTTCATAAGAGGAGAAAATAGCAATTATTGATAAAAAACATATAATAATCAATACTAGTATATTTGCACTTGGATTAAGTATTGGTTTAAGCATCAACACTTATCCTTTTGTTTCAAATAGTGAACAAAAAACCACAAAATATATCATGCAAAAAAAAATACAAGAAAAAATATCCCAAAAAATTCCGGTGACAGAAATTCCGGTGACAGTATACCTAACTCCTAAAAAGCTTCTAAAATAGGTAAATCTAACAAATAAATCAACTTCAAAAAGAATTAACATAATAATTAGTATAATTATTAATGGCAAGAGTATCAAGAATAGTAATACCAAATATTCCTCATCATGTAACCCAAAGAGGTGTTCGCTCAATGAATATCTTTTTTAAAGATGAAGACTATATGTATTATAAAGAACTTCTTTTAAATCAATGCAAAGAACATCAATTAGAAGTAATATCTTACTGCCTAATGACAAATCATGTACATCTAATAGTAATACCTAAAACAATACAATCTTTAAGTAGAGCAATAGGAGAAACACATAGACTATATACAAGAAAAATAAACTTTGAACAAAAAGTAAAAGGGCACCTTTTTCAAGAAAGATTTTTTTCCACACCTTTAGATGATGAATATTTTTGAACGCATTAAGATATGTAGAACAAAATCCAGTAAAAGCAAGAATGGTAAAACATGCATGGGATTATAAATACTCAAGTGTAAAATATAGAATAAAAGAGATAAAAGAAGATATGTTACTGTCAAATTATAAAATGATAAATGAAATTAAAGATTATAAAGTTTTCTTAGAAGAAAATACTGATAGTAGATTTGTAAGAGAAAAAACGCATACAGGAAAACCATGTGGGAATAAAATGTTCTATGAGAAAATAAAAGTGATAACGGGAAATGATTACAGTTCAAAAAAGCCAGGTCCAAAGGTTAAAGATGATAATTAAGTATACTGTCACCGGAATGCCGTCACCGGAATGCCTTATTCCTATAGTACCTACGATGCACTTAACAGATTAGTACAAATAAAAAGCACGGGTGCTAATAATGAAGAACTAGTTAAAAGTTATTCTTATGATGGTTTTACTACTATTCTTACAAATGCCAAAGGGCAAAAAAAATCTACCACACTTAATGCTTTGGGTGAAGTAATAGAAGTTATTGATAATACACAAGCAATAAAGCAAAACAATAGCTCAAAAATAAACTATGAATACGATGCACTTGGAAACCTAAGTCAAACAAGAGATTCCAAAGATAATATTATAGAAATAAAATACGATCAATTTTCAAATAAAATCTATATGAATGATCCTGATTTAGGTATTTGGAATTATACGTACAATATCTTAGGGCAGCTGCTTACTCAAACAGATGCTAAGAATCAAACTACCTATATGTATTATGACCTTTTAGGACGTTTGCTTAGAAAAGAACAAAATGGTGGTACTTCAAGCTTTATTTATGATGTAGCAGCCAATGGTAAAAATCAAATAGCAATAGAAAAACAAGAAAAAAATGCGCTTCAAAACTATAAAAAAGAGTACTTTTATGATGAGCTCTCTCGCATAAAAGAAGTAAAAGAATACATCAACAATAAAATCTTTTCAACAGCTTATATCTACGATGAAAAT
>CAJXWI010000439.1 GCA_913062735.1 uncultured Arcobacter sp. | reverse complement strand
ACAAACGGTGTAAATAGGTCGAAAATTCTTCTTGATGAATTACAAAAAAGTGATAAATCTTTATCTAAAATTGAGTCATTATTAATAAAAGGACATGTTTATTCAATAGAAAATTATGATGCAATAGTTGCATCTGTTTCAAGTATAACAAATCAATATAGGCCTGTGTATTCAACTTATCAATTTATTTCAATGGATAGCCTTAATTGGACAAATCCAAGTGTCATCCGCGGATTAGATAATCTTCATTCATTTGATACAGTTGTACTTGAGAATGATATAGTAGAGCATCATAAAATTTTTCTTAATAAATTTAATGAAAGTTATAAAAAATATTATAATACAGATATTAAAATATTAAAGTATATAAAGGGTCTATTTCAGAAGTAAGGATAGTGTTACTTAGAGAATTGAGAAATTTTAACTTTAAATCCAGTATCTTTTAAAATTTTCTTTTGAATTTTTTTTGTTTGAACTTCTATTTTAGAATATACGGCATCGTGGACTTCAATGCCATCAGGAAGAATTGTTAACATAGCTTTTCTAATAAGTCTTTCATAATAAGTCCATACAAAAAAGAATACAGATGATTTAGCTCTTGCCAAGTATTGTTTATCTTCTGGAGTACAATCAAACCAATCAACATCTTCAGGTAATTGTTTCTTACTTTGTTGTATTGCTGACCTTAAAATATCAGGTTGATGCTCAGCAACATAAGCTAATATTTCTCTCCTTAACTTATCACTTTCCTTTTGAAATTGTTTGTAGTGTTTATGCTTGTCAATACCACTTATTGAACCATTTGTAAAAGCAGTTAATTTTTGTTTAACAGCAGAAATAGGTATATCTAAATCGGTTGAAATAGAGCTGTGTATGGATTGTTTATAGGCTTTATCGTATGAATATGATGTAAGTATAGGGTAATCTTCTTTTGTACCGTCAATAAGCTGTAAGCATATCACTTGTAGAGCAGAACTAATGTCATAAGCATTAAAACAAATTTTTTCATAATTACTCCTCTAAATGATTGCTTATCATTTAATGATTATATTCAACGACTACTAAAAAGAATATATTATTCTATTACAAATGCTTCACTAAATCCTTGAAAGTGAATTTTACATTTACTAACATTATTATTGTTCTTAATATATTTCTTGGCTTCTTCTTCAAAAGCTTGAGCTTGTTTTATTGTATCAAACTGAACAAGTTGATGTATGTTAAAATCTCCAACAGATACATCTTCATAATACTTTTTGATACTTGTAAGTATTTCTTTAAATCTCTTAATTGGTTGAGTACTGTATCCAACTTTGTAAACTAGCTTTGAGCCAATGAAGAAGCTTATGTAGTAAACAACTATTGTATCCTCTACATTATGTTTCTTTGGGTCTCTTTTAACAGTGTAGTGATGTAAAATATCTTTATAAGTATTATTCATTTCATCAATATTTTTTTTACGAACCTTGTAGTAATACAACAATGCAACTGTTGCTTCAAAAATTATATCACAGTCAGTACTATGTAAATAGTAGATAATGTATTTTAATGTACTTGGTTTAACTTCTTTTATGTTTTTTCCCCATTGATATTTTGTTATCCCTTTTAGCTTGGGTACAGTATATTTAAAAGGGAAAGTATTGATAGTTTGTGGAAAAACTGTTTTGTTAATCTTCTCAAATTCATTCACTATATCATAGGCAGTTTTCAATAATTCTTCAATCATTTTTAAACCTTTGGTTTGGCTGAAATTTAGGTAGTAGAGAAGAGTAGAGAGATAACGATAAATTTAAATAATTAATTGAAGTAGCCTTAGTTAATACTGCAGGGGAATCTACCCTTGCAGTATCATACGTACTATTAAACACTTTCACTACAAACTCTATTTGGAAAGTTCAAAGGTCTATTGACAATCTTATTATCAATGATGAAATTATCATAAACAATAGCTGCTTCTTTTTCATTATTAAAATAACCTAAGCTCTGTACTGATCCATTTTCATCAGTTGCTCTTGCTCTCCATTTATTGTTTTGTGCGTATAAATACACACCTATATAACCTGATGTTTTATTCACAACTTTTACTGTTCCACAACATTTACATCTAAATTTTCTAGCCATGTTATGCTCCTTGTACTTGATGAGACTCTAGCCAAGTATCTATTGCATATCTATCATACCTAATGAACTTACCACCAATTTTACTAAAAGGTAGTGTCGAGCTATTACTAGCCATCCTCATCTTGCTTTGAGTACTTTTACTAAAACCAAACTCTGCTTCTAAATCTGATGGAGAAAGCCATCTCTTATATTCTAAATTACTAATAGGTAATCCTTATTAAGTATTTAGAAATGCATTTCTTTATAATAATCAATGAGTTACTTAGGTACCAATCTCATTTCTTATTGTGTATTAAACCATAAATAGATAGCTAAAATATATAGTTTATCCCCTCATTTTTTGGAGGCTTAATTATCTACTTAGAAGGATTGTAGGTCAGTCGTTTGAAATAGTTTTTCTTTTTTTTTCTTTCTTTACAGTAAGTATCTGCCAAAATAGAGTTTTGGTATATTTCCTCTCGTTCACTAGGAGTAATACCTGTAATCTTACCTTGTTCTACATATGATAAGTTATCCCATTCATCGTTATTTGATAACCAATCATCATCTTCCACTTCACTTATTTCTATACAAGATAAAAGACTTTTTCTAACTTTTCTTTGTTTAGGAACTCTTTTTCTTAATTCAGTTTCTTTGTAGAATTCTTTTCTTTGTTCTGAATTTAAACCTGAGTTTATTAATATTTCATCAATCTTAATATACAAATCAGTAGGATTACTAAAAGGAAATTTTTCTTCTATTTCTATACCGTATTCCTCAAAAGCCTTGGTAATGAATCTGTTGTATTTGTCTTTTTCTCTTTTATATGTATCAGTAGTAATATTCTTACTTTTAAGTGCATCTAGTGTTATAGATATTTTATGTATTTCTCTAATATCATAAATAGTAATAATATTGCTTCCATGGATTATAAGACAATCATTTATATAAGTTAAACATTCTTCTAAAGTTCTTTTTTCATTACCCATTAGTAATATCCTCTATTGTTTTATTAGCAACTTCAGAACTAGAGCCATAAAATTCGATATATTTTGAGCCATTTTTTTTGATTATTTTTTCCAATTACTGATATTTCATTGAAATCATTACCCATAGGATTAAATTTTTTTGATATCTTATTAGCAAAAATAAAATCACAATTTTTATTTATAAGTTTTTTCCTAGCATTATTTATTAAAGAACTTGTTTCAGCTGCAAAACCACAAACTATTTTTGGTCTACTTTTTCTTAAATTAGAAATCATATGTAAAATATCTTTGTTTTTTGTAAATTTTATTTTTTTAAAAATATTTTCATTTTTTTTATATTTTTTTTCAGTTTTATTTATTTTCCAATCAGA
>CAJXWI010000438.1 GCA_913062735.1 uncultured Arcobacter sp. | reverse complement strand
ATCTTCAAAAACTTTTTGATCAACACTAAGTTGCAGCATTTACCTACCCTTTTTTTATTTAATGAAGTGTATCTTATCTTTGTTTAAGAGCTAAGGCATTTTTTTTATTATTATGATACAATTTTTGAATACTGCTTTCTTTATCTCTAAAAATAAAAAGCATTGTTTGATATTATGAATTATTAAAAGGCAAAGCATTGAAAACACATATTCTATTAATAAGTATAAGCTTTCTTTTTCTTGCTTGTTCCTCAACAAACAAGCACGTTCAAGTACAAAACACACAGCAAGAAAAACAAGTTTCTTTAAGCGTCTCTCAAAACCCTTTACTTTATGCACAAAATATTGATGCAAATATAAATAAACAAGATAAAAAATTCAAACACCTACTTAAAAAACATTTTAAGCCTTGGGAAATTAGAAAGTTTTCTTTTACAAAAGAAGAAGCGCAATGGGGGTTAATGTATGCAAAAAAAGACGTGTATAGTTCAAACTTCCAAAAAATCCCTTCTTCTTGGTTTAAAAAACAAACACACAATTCAAACTTTAAAAAGTATAATACCTTGATGAAAAATGCCATTACGGTTAATAACTCAAATTTAAGAGTATTTCCAAGTGATGATACAATTTTTTATAATTTTAAAGACAATGCTTCTGCTTTAGCTTTTGATTACAATCAAGCCTCAAGCATTAAAATAAATACCCCTATTGTAATTTCTCATCTCTCTAAAGACAAAGCTTGGGCTTATGCACAAACAGCCTATACTTCTGGTTGGTTAAAAATGAAAGATTTAGCGTATGTAAGTGCTAAACTTATAAAAATTTTCAAAACAAAAGATTATTTTATAGCAACCAAAGATAATTTTGCAGTTTATAAACAC
Organism: uncultured Arcobacter sp.; assembly: GCA_913062735.1. Next base: position 2,590 of record CAJXWI010000438.1, on the reverse strand, counting down.
AATATGTTTATTGAAAATGTAAAAATAGGAACAATATTCCCTTATAAAAGAGGCAAAAAAAGCGATGAGTTTTTTATAGTAAGAAAACATGGTTCGCTAAAAGGTCTTATTTCTTATATACATATTTCAAAAGACAATGTAAAAAAAGCACCCATTGCTTTTAATACAAGTAATCTTACTTCTTTAACCAATGAACTTATTAATGAGCCTTATGGTTGGGGTGGCACTTTTCATGCAAGAGATTGTTCAGAATTAACCAGAGATTTTTTATCTCCTTTTGGTATTTATTTAGATAGGAATTCAAGATCTCAAAGTAAAAATGGGAAATACTTAAGCATGGAGAAACTAAACAATGAAGAGAAAAAAGCATTTTTAATAAAAAATGGAATTCCTTTTTTAACCCTACTTTATAAACAAGGTCATATTATGTTATATATTGGGCATAAAAACAATGAGCCTATTATTTTTCATAACCTTTGGAGTATTGTAGGTCAAGATAAAGATGGTTTAAAAAACAAAAATATTATTGGTAAAGCAGTTATTTCATCGCTAGAACCTTTCACTGCAAAAAATCAAGAAAATAAAGATTCTTTATTATCCAAAGTAAAAGGACTTGTTCTTCTTAACAATTAAAAAGCAGTAATCTTTCTTATACTGCTTTTCGTAAATAAACCAAACGATATAACATAGGTACATAATACAAGTTTAACACCGTAGCCCATAATACTCCAAAACCTAAAGAAACAGCCATTGGCTGTAAAATTAAAGCTTGTCCAGAAGCAAAGAAGATTAATGTTGATAAACCTAAAATAGTAGTAAGCGAGGTTAATAAAATAGGTCGTAATCTTGTAAGCGCTAATTCTTCTAACTCTTCAAGCGTTTTTGCTTTTTTTATAAAATCCATCATAATAATACCATCATTAACAATAACTCCAGCAAGCCCAACCACTCCAATTAAAGAAGGCATGGTTATATTCATTCCTAAAATGTTATGCCCTACAATAACCCCTAAAAGGGATAAAGGAATGGTTGAAATAATAATAAGAGGTTTTAACAAAGAGTTAAACATCCAAACCAAAGAAATAAAAATTAAAGTAACGGCAATAAGTACAGATTGAATCATTTCTTCAATTACTTTTGCATTTTCTTCTTCTTCTCCTTTGATTTTAACAGTGATATCAGCTCTTAGCTCTTCTAATAAATCTTCTAAATGAGCATATACTTCTGATGATGTTATTTTTGATAAAGAAGCCGTTAGAGAGATAATACGTAAAGAGTTTTCTTTAAAAATTTGAGAATAAGAGGTATTGCTTTGAAAAGAAACTATTTCTTTTAATAAAACTTTTTGTTTCTTATACGGCAGTTTTATTTCAAAGGTCTCCAAAGAAGAAAAAACATCTTTGTTTTTACCTTTAAATACAATATCAACCAAACCTTCTTTATCAAACATTTTTGAATATGTAGCATTTAAATACAGAGGTTTTAATTGTGCACTTAGATAACTTTCACTAATTCCTAGACTCTTTCCATAATTATTAAGACGTAATTTAACTTCTAAGTTTCCTTCTAAAACATCATCGCTTATATTAGTAACCCCTTTTAAAGTGGAGAGTTTACTTTTAAGTAAAACAAGTGCTTTTTTTACTTTTTCATTGTTTCCATTTAAGGAAAGCTCAAAATCGTTTTTAATAATACCTGCTTGTGGTACAAAAATATTTAAGTCCTTAAACGAAGGTGAAAGTGTAAACTCTTTTAGAAGAGATAAGAGCTCAATTTGTATGTTTTGTGCCGTTGTTGTTCTTAACATATTACTGTCATCATATTTAGGAGATAAATAAGGATTAATATACTTATCAAAAACATTTGCAGGAACATGTTCATTTAAATTAATAAAAATTTGAAAATAAAACTCTTCCAATTGGGCTTGATTTTGTCCATCCAGTTTTAAACCAATAACTGAAGAAATTGAGGCCACATTATTAGAAAAATCATACTCGTTTAGAATTTTCTGTTCAATTTTACTCACTAATTCTTCCGTTTGAGAAAGTTTAGCTCCCACCCCTACTGAACCATTAATAAATATTTGCGTATTATCAAATTCTGGCATAAGTGTAAATTTTGACTTAAAAGCAAAAGCAACAATTAAGGAGAGAATTATAAATACCATAGAAACAAGCCCAAAAAAACGTTTCTTTAATAAATAATTTAACACTTTTTTATAAAAACCCTTACTTTTAATCCAAAAAACATCTGATTTTTTTGCTTTTTTATGTACTTTATATAACTCTTTTGCATGCAAAGGAAGAAAAAAGAAAGCTTCTAAAAGAGAGGCTAAAAGTAAAATACTTATAATCACAGGCAGTATCTTCATAAACTTGCCCGTCTCACCTGTCATTAATAAAATAGGTAAAAAAGCACAAATAGTTGTAGCAGTTGCTGTTAAAACAGCAGGATAAACTTCTAGAGCCCCATCAAGTGCTGCATCAAATCTGCTTTTTCCCATTTCTAAGTGCCTATAAATATTCTCCCCTACTACAATAGCTTCATCAACCAACATTCCAAGAGCAAGTAAGGCTCCTAATAAAGAAAG
>CAJXWI010000437.1 GCA_913062735.1 uncultured Arcobacter sp. | reverse complement strand
TCAAGCTCTTCATCGCTGATAATACTGCAGGGTCCCCTTGTCGGAAACGTAGGCCGTTGCCAGATTTAAGTATTTTATGAAGCTTTATCTTATTCAACTCTAAGTTGTTTGAGGTAAAGCTTTTTTTTTGCCTACTAACTATTGATTTTAACTGAATAGGATTACATAGTCTTTTTTTCGGGATTTTATGTCTATTCTAAGAAAAATATTGAAACCCTTTCACTATTCACTATTCACTATTCACTATTCACTATTACTTTTTTAATTTTTATACTCTTCTCTAATACAAAAAGCCAAATTACATGAGCGTATTTATATTATTAAATAGGGATTTTAATAAAGCTTATCAACTTAGTATTAAGTAAAATAAGATAAGATATAGAAATATTTTACAAGGTTATGAATGTTAGAAAAAATACTAAATTATTGTTTTACTAAATCTAAACAGCCGGTTTTATTTAAAGATCTATTGGTTGCTAATTCACGTTTTAATGAGGGTTTACAAGTTGATAATATTAAATTAGGGTATAGGCTAAAAATTGGACGTGCTTATATTATATATCTCTTATATGCGACATTAGTTGTTCTTCCTATGGCATTAATTGCACATACAACTTTTGCTAATTTAGATTCTCATGCTTCAATCTTAGCGTCAATTGTATTTACTGCAACCGTTTTTATATTGTTTAATTTTTTTAAGGTATGGCTAAAAGATAGAATGGCTAGCAAGGTTATTGAAGAGTCTTGGTTGATTCATTTTCCCTTTTTTGAATACAAAGAATACAAATTCAAGGTAGAAGAAATTTTTCAAAAAGCTATGAAAGAAGAAGTAGTAAAAAAAGATCTGCAACGATATGTCTTGGATAGTTTAGTTGCAGATTAAATAAGAACTTCGTTTTTTTACTTCAAGGATATTCTTAATCATGAAGAGCTCTTGCTTCTTTATTTCTTGTTTTTTTTAATTCCATATCAATATATTTTGCATTTATATCTTTTAAAGATATAAATGCAAGCGTTTGTTTCTTTTTGATGGGTTTTATTTCATAGATATAAAAACCTGCTTCATATAAAGATAAACGTATTGGAGTAGCTACTGAATAGGTAGTTAAAACACTGTTTTCATTACATAGCTTATAAATATCATTAAAATATTCTACTGTCCATAGTTCTGTATTTACCTCACTTGAAAAAGCATCTTGATATATTATGTCAATATTATTTAAGGTTTTTATATAAGCTCTAGCATCTCCAATATGCAGATTAATGCAAATACTATCATCTTTATAAAATTTATGTCTTGAAAGGGCTGTAATGACATGCTGTATTTGATTGAATTCCTTGGGAAACTCAAAGTTTTCTAAAGATCTAATTAAATTTTCATCAAATTCAGGGGAATAAAATTCTACACTAATGTTTAATTTATGTTCTATAATATAAAGAATGGTACAAAAAGTGTTATAGCCTAAACCAAAACAAATATCTAATATTCGCAAGTGTTTTTTATTTTTATGAAAATCAAAAGCAGGAATGACGTGTTTACTCAGGGATTCTTGTATTGCACCTGTATTTATATCATGGAAGTTTTGCTTATATTTATTAGAGAATAAGGTATTTGAACCGTCAAGTGTTTTGATTAAATTTTTCATTTAAAAGAAAAGGATTAAATTGTATTTAATCCTTTGTAAATTAGATTCCTAAATCTTTCATTTTTGTTTCTGTTAAAAATAGGTCTTTATTAGACATTACCCCAATATCATGAGCTAAGATATCTTTTGCAATTTCTTTTGCTTCATCAAGTGAATGCATTTCACAGGTACCACATTGGTATAAGTTTAATTCTGGAATATCGTCTTGAGATTTTACATCTAATACATCTTGCATAGCATTTTTCCAAGCACGTCCTACTGTTACTTCATCAGGAGCACCTAATAAACTCATGTAAAAACCAGTTCTACATCCCATAGGAGAAACATCAATAATCTCAACAGTATCAGAATTTAAATGTGCTCTAATAAAACCTGCAAATAAGTGCTCTAAAGTATGAATTCCTCTTTCACTTAACATTTTTTCATTGGGAACACAAAAACGTAAATCAAATACTGTAATAGTATCTCCTGAGGGTGATTTCATAGTTTTTGCAACTCTAACTGCTGGGGCTGGCATAATTGTATGATCTACTCTAAATGAATCTAATAATGGCATTGTTTATCCTTAAACATAATTTGTTAAGAGAATATTAGCTAAATAATGATGAAAAAAGCTTTAGTTGGAAGAAAAATCTTCATAGTTAATAATATCTCTAAAACCTTTTTTGTCCTGGTCATAATATTCAATTTTGGCACCTTCTAAGTGAATATACCATGAATGAAGTTTAATACTCTTGTTTTCTAATCTTTCTTTTATAGCAGGGTAGGTATGAAGGTTTTCAACTTGGCATAAAACAGAGTTTTTCTCCATTGCTCGCTCTTTTTCATCGTTGTTTGCATAGCTTTTTTTAAGGGTGATTTCTTTTGCTTTAAGACCTAGTTTTAGCCATTTTTTTACATTTATAAAGTTTTTGGTATTTGGAATTTCTTCAAAAAGACTTTTACAAGCACCACAGTGCGAATGACCACATACAATTATATGTTTAACATTCAAAACAGATACCGCATATTCAATGGCACTTGCAGTTCCATGGAAACTGGCATCATCATTAAAAGGAGGAACAAAGTTACCAATATTTCTTAAGACAAATAAATCCCCTGGTTTTGAACCTAACATTAAATCAGGTGTGATTCTACTGTCACAACAAGAAATAAATAAGACTTCTGGTTTTTGTCCATATTTAATTAAATCATTAATTTCATCTTCATAATCTACATATTGGTATTTTTTAAAAAGTTCGTTTCCTCGAACAAGGTTTTTAATAATATTCATAGAAAAATTCTAATATAAAAAAATGTATAAAAAATAAAAAATGTTTTCATTTTAGACCTTTATTTTAAACAAAGCACCTTTGCTCGTATTTTCTGCGCTTAAACTTCCATTCATTTTGTTTTCAATAATTAATTGTGTCATGTATAAACCAATACCTGTTCCATATTCAAATTTAGTTGTGAAATAAGGGTCAAATATTTTTTTGATAATACTTTCATCAATACCACCTGCATTGTCTTCTATACATAAAATATTCTTATCTTGCAGATAGATTCTAATAATTGGGTTTTGTATTTTTCTCTCAATCAATGTATCTTTCGCATTTGAAATTATGTTAAGAATAGCTTGAGAATACTCATTTTTATAGGCATATAACTCTAAGTCATTAAATATAGCTACTTCTAATACAATGTGATGATAATCAAGCGTAGACTGAATAATTTTACAGGTATCGTTTAGTGAAGTTTTCAAAGAAAAGAGTTCTTTTTTTGCATTTGGATTAAAAAAGTTTCTAAAATCATCAATAGTTTTTGACATTTTTCCTGTAAGGGCATTA
>CAJXWI010000436.1 GCA_913062735.1 uncultured Arcobacter sp. | reverse complement strand
CAACGGAGGAAATTGTTAATACTGTAAAAAGAACAGGGGCTACAATTAAAGGACCAATCCCACTTCCTACAAGAATAGAAAGATACACAGTTTTAAGATCACCACACATAGATAAGAAAAGTAGAGAACAATTTGAGTCTAGAACCCATAAAAGATTGATAGATATAATAGAACCAACACCTCAAACAGTAGAAGCTTTGATGAAATTAGATTTGGCTTCAGGTGTAGACATTGAAATAAAGATTTAAATTATGAGCATTGGATTAATAGGAACAAAAATAGGAATGACAAGAGAATTTATGGAAAGCGGTCAATCCGTTCCTGTAACAGTTATTAAAGTTGAAAAAGGAAGAGTGCTTGACGTTATTACAAAAGAAAAAAGAGGGTATAACGCTGTCAAAGTAGGTTTCTTTAAACTTAAAAATTCAAAACTTACAAAACAAATGAAAGGTTATTTTGCAAAAAAAAAAACAGAAGCAAAAAAATGGGTATTGATGACCTAAATCAAAAATATAACATCGATGATATGGTCAAAGGAGATGTAATATTTTGTGCCACTGGTGTGACCGATGGAGATTTAGTTAAAGGAATAGCAGATCACGGAGATACATTTGAAGCTGAAACTTTAGTCATTCATAAAAACAGCAAAACTAATAAGATAATAAAAAATAAAATTATCTATATCTTTATTGTCTTTGGCAAAAAGTGAGATAGGCCACGAAGCTTGTGAAAAACCTAAAATTATGATTTTATTAAAAGTAAACTCTTTATTACTCTTCAACATTTTAAGCAGTGAGCTAAGTTCATCTGCCCTATCTTGCATACTTTGATTTAGCCAGTTTCCTTGCGATTCTTCTACGCCTTTTTTATTCCAAGAATATGAAATAATAGAATTTTTGGCAAGTTTTGAAAATAAAGAATCATAGTAACCATAAGCGTCATAATTTATAGCCCCATCTCCATGAACAAAAATAACTAAATTTTGTTTTTGTTTTTTAATTAAAGGCACTATTAATTTACCCTGTATTTTTTCATTGTTATGAACAAAGTTCAAGTCTTCTATTTCATATGTACTTTCACTTAATAGAGATACGCAAGCAAACAAAACGAAGACAAGCATAATGATTTTGATTTTCAATTTTATCCTTTAGTTAATTTTAATACTTTTTTATGTGGAAAATATGTGTTCAATGATTGTATGAAAAAATTAAGTTAAATACTTTTCCAAAATTGCTATTTAAGAATGTAATATAGAAGTAAAGCCAGATTTCTAAAATGAACAGCTAATCAAGTAACTTTAAAAATAGTACAAACTTGTTCTATTTTTAAAGTATTTTTGTTTAAAAAGTATAGGCAAGAGAGATAAGAGCAATATCCGTGTTACTTTTAAAAAAAGCTATGTTTGAGTTTCGTGTGTTTTTAATATAGTCTGTATTGAATACTAGGTTTTTATAATTCAAAAAATTGCTTTTAGAATAATTGACTTTTAATGAAAAAACCTTTTCATCTCTTTTAGTATTAAAGTAAGAATTTTTTTTATCAAAGGTATAAACTTCGTAGATATTTTCTAATGCAATTCTGTGAGTATTTAAGAAATTTATTTCCATTTCATATTTTAAACCTACTTTTTTATAATCATTACTATTGCCATCAAATACTCCATTTCCTAAAATAAAACCCATAGCACCAAAAGAGTTTTGATTAAATTGTAACAAGGTTGCCATTACATTTATTTCATTACTGTAGCCACTTTGTTTTTCACTTTTATTTACTTCATCATTTATGTTTATCTTTTTAAAATGGTAGGTAAAATCTAGAAAACTATATATTTCCTTTTTCCCTAAACTTAGTTCTATAAGCTTTGCGTTCACACTTTTTCTTTTGACATTTAGAGCATAAGGATTGACATAAACATCTTCAAGCATGTATTCAAGGCTATAAAAGATATCACTTTCAAAAGACTGTTTTATACCTAAACCTTTACTTGTTATATAAACTGCATTATCTTTTGACCAAGTGTAAGCTATGCTTTGTTCATTAATATTTCCATTTAAAGAAAAATTTCCATACGCTAAGTTAAATAAGGGGAAAATGATATTCTCATCAATCTTATTTCCTTTTTTATTTAAAGAACTTATTTTATCATTGTCTTTGGTATTATAAAAATTATCACTAATACTCATTTGCCCAAGACTGAAACCTAGGCTTCCACTTACTTCATTTTGTGCAAATAATATATTTGTACATATTACTAAAGTAAAGATGCTTTTCTTAATCATTATTAATCCTTTTGTCATAGTGTCATATATTAAGCAAACAAAAAATGACTGCTAGATATTGAAAAATAAGTCTATAACAAAATAGGTTTAAATACTTTTCCAAAATTGCTATTAAGTGAATTATATTAGGGATGTAATTATTATCTAGAAAGTTTGTTTAATACGTTTCTTCATTCTATGAGCTTAGATGCAGTTATTTAGAATATGGGGTGATGTAGTGTGAGTTTGCGAGAGAATAAACAGATTTTATTTTGGGCAAAAAAAAAGCTTACAACCTAGGTTGTAAGCTTTTTTATAAACTAAATAAAATTATTTAGCTCTGATTCCTAAATCAGCAACAAGTGCTAAGAATTTAGTATAATCAGTTTTTCTTAAATATTTAAGAAGTCTTTTTCTTTTTCCAACCATTTTTAATAGACCTAATCTTGAAGAGTGATCTTTTTTATTGATTTTAAGGTGATCAGTTAATACTGCAATTTGTTTAGTTAAAACTGCAATTTGTACTTCACTTGAACCTGTATCTTTTTCGTCTCTTTGGTGCTTAACAATAATACTTGTTTTTACGTCCTTATCTAAAGCCATAATGACCTCCTAATAGGTATATAATCTCACTAAATAATAGTGGAGCGCAATTATATCTAAACTAACTTAAATATAATTTAAATCAGCCTCCGGTTTCGTAGAAAGCTCTTGTCGAAACTTCATTTTCATTGCCTTCATTCCAATTGTTTTTTTCTGGTTTATTTGCAAGTACATTTTGTAAAATAGCTGCTGCTTTTTTAATATCTTTGTCTTGAATCGCTTCTTTGATACTTTGAGATTGTTCAAAAAACAAACAAGGAATCAATACTCCACTAGCAGTTAATCGTATTCTATTACAGGACTCACAAAAATCACTTTTATGTGGTTCAATAATCCCAAATACGTAACCATCATCCAAAACATAGCCTTGAGAAGGAGAAGGTCCAGATCTAGGAACCAGTGTAAAAGAGTATTTTTTAGCAATGAGGGCTTGAATAGCTTGCGAATTTAAACCTTTTGCTCCTGTATGTGCATGTTGGTTTTCCATAAATTCAATAAAACGAACTTCAAATCCATTCTCTTTACAAAAATCTAAAATATCCTTATCTAATCCAGTAGGTAGATCAATGTGTACGCCGCCTGGTCTAAAATAATTTGCATGTAATCGAGATCCAGA
>CAJXWI010000435.1 GCA_913062735.1 uncultured Arcobacter sp. | reverse complement strand
AAAAGTAAATACTAAAAAACTAATTATTCCTCACAAGTCTTGGCACAATAGAGAATCAGTTACTATTCCTTTAAAACTCTTGTAGAACAACACGTTGTTCTCTTTAAGACGCCTTTTAGTTGAATTTATTTCAATGCTAAAAGAAATTATAAAATGTAGGTTCCTTTTAAAAAGGACCTTTTTAAAGGCAAAAAATGAAAACATATATATGGTCTCTTCCCACAAGAATATTTCACTCCTGTTTGGTACTTTTTATTGTAATCACTTATATAAGTGGGGATGATGATTATCTAAAAATTCATTCTGTTTTTGGTTATGGTATTGGAGTTTTGATTTTATCTAGATTATTATGGGGAAAGATTGGCCCTAAGTACTCCAACTTTAAAGACTTTAATTTTTCATTCAAAAAAGCCTTTTCTTATTCCTTAGATATTTTGTTAAAAAAAGACAATAAAATTTATGCAGGTCATAACCCAGCAGCTTCTTTTGTTTTGTATTTTTTATTAATAACGATTGGTTTTGTAGTATTAACTGGCCTTTTAGCCTTAGGAGAGGAACCCAATAAAGGGTATTTTAAATTCTTAAATACATCTATCTTTGAAGATATTCACGAAATAATAGCAAACTTTATGCTTATCCTTATTGCGGTTCACATATCAGGCGTATTATTAGACAGATACTTACATAAAGAACATGGCACACTAAAATCCATTCTTTTTGGATATAAAAACGTAGAAGAAGAAAATGTTGTGTTAAGTCTAAAACAAAAGATTGTTTCGTTTTTATTTTTGTGTTTGATGCTCTTTATTATGTATTTAACTGCTACAGATTTTGATCATTTATTTTGATAGTGTTTTAAGAAGTTTATTTAGGGTTTTAAATCAAAAAATAAAGAGCTTTTACCGCTCTTTATTTTAAATTAAAAGTTCTGTTCTTAGAATTTCATTGTAACCGAAGCATGAATATTTCTAGACTCACCCAAATAACTTGAGTTAACCCAATATTGTTTATCCATAAGATTATTAATATTTAATCTGTATGTTAAAGGATACTTAGTGCTTTGTGCAGTATATTTAGCTCCTACATTCATTAAAGTATATGAAGGAAGTTTATCCGTATTATCTGAGTTTCCATAAAAACTACCCGTATAATTAATTCCTGTATTTAAAGAAATATTTTTTCTAGTAAAAGGAGTATATTCTAAATATACTTTGGCAAATCTATTAGCTACATCATCAGGGCGTTTCCCTTCATATTCTGGGTTTTGTTTATTTTCTTTTATTTTTGCATCTAGAATCGTAAATCCACCTACTGCAGTTAAGTCATCATTTATTTTACCTGTAAATGTAAACTCTAGACCTTTATGTACTTGTCTTCCATCTTGTACAAAAACAGGAGCATTTGGATTTGTAGAATCATAATACTCTAAACCTTTATCAATTTGAAATAATGCCAAGGTATAAAACATATTATTATGCGAATATTTTGCTCCCAGTTCTATTTGATTACTTTTTAAGGGATCCATTGCATCTCCCGCATTTACAACAGCTTTTGAATTATGAGTATCCTTAGCAATTCCTCCTAATTCTACACCTTCCATGTAACTGGTATATAAACTTAAGTCTTCAAAAGGTTTATATACAAAAGAGATTGAAGGAGTTAAAGTACTCTCTTCATAGTTCTTATCTTTGTATTGAAGATTTAAATAACTAGCGCCTACGAGCATAGACCAATTAGAATTAAAAGTAATACTATCTCCAAAAGTAAGATTCTTACTTTTCATAAAATACTGTTTAGTATCTACAGATAATACTTTTGAAACAGCTGGTATAGTAGTATTTGTAGGTGAGGATAAGGATAATCCACTTAAGTTCACAGTAGAGTTTGTATCATCAGTATTGTGAGTCGTCCAATGACTCTCACTTGCTTGTACTCCTATTGTAGCTTGATGATTAACACTTCCAGTATCAAAATCAACATCTACATACGCATAAGCTCCTTTTCCATAAAGATCATCTTCACTTGTATTATTTATTACTTCTTGTGAATAGGTTCCATTTGTTTGAATTGTATTGTCAGCAGAAAAACCACTTCTTGTTACTTTTTCTTGCATATATGCCGCTCTAAATTTGACAGAATCCGAGATATCCCACAACAAATTTGTGCTATATCGTCTTACTTCACTTTCTTGATAAGACCATTCTTGGCCCCAAATTTTATTAGAATCAATAGAAGACGCATCTGGTCTCGTAGCTCCACTTGCTATAGCCCAATACGCTTGCCGTCCATCTAATCTATAATAACTATCAGATATAAGCGCTTGTAACAATACATTATCCGTAACCTGATAATCTAGTGCAAGATTAAATATGTTCTTTTTTAAGTTTTTATTTTCTACATGGTTTTCTCCATCTTGTACAACCAGATTTAATCTGTAGGAAAATCGTCCTTCCTCATCTAAAGGGGAGCTCAAATCTGCGTGAGCATAAGGACCTTTTCCTCCAGCATTTCCAAGTTTTACACTATATTGTGCACTTTGCGTTGGTCTTTTAGCTATAAAGTTCCTAATTCCACCTACAGGTGAGGGTCCATATAAAAATCCTGATGAACCCGTAATTGTTTCTAATCTTTCATACTCTTCTACATTAGTATTATGTGTCCATTGCCATTTCTCTCTTCTCATTCCATCAAATGCAGAAGCAGAAGAAGAAAAACCTCGTAAAAAAACATATCCATTATTGTTTTGTTGTTCGCTCCAATTCACCTGCATAACTGGATTTATGCTGTACAATTGATCTATTGAAGTGGCATTTAAATTTTCCATATAATCTTCTGACATAACGTTTAGAGAATAAGGAGTATCTTGTAAACTTTTTCCTTTCCACAAACCAACATCTGAACTTTTTTGTACAAGATATCCATTTTCACTTGTACCTAAATCAGCACTTTCTATGACTTCTACATCATCTAAAGTAGAACTAGAAGAATTCTTTATTTTCATCTTTTTAATTACAATAATATCATTTTTAATTTCTGCTTTTAAATCAAAATCTTTTAGTATTTTATTTAAGGCTTTTAATCCACCTTCAATATTTTGGATACTTTTACTTCTTTTTCCTTCTACAAACTTACTATCAACGACATAAGGTAAGTTCAAATCAGAAGTGATTAGTTTAATCACTTCTTTTAGAGGCATAGCCTCTAGGGTATAGTTTTTCGCAAGAAGATTAGATGAGATGAGCAATACTAAACTTGGTGCTATTAAGAAATTTTTTATTAATTTCATTCTTTTTTTCCTTTTAATAATGATTTTGAGAATTGTTCTCTACACATAGGACGTGAAATTTTTATGAATAGGACTTATAAAGAAAAAGAATTTCACTATTTAATACATTATTTCTTTTTATTAATACTAATAATATTCTCTTCTTCATTGATAATAAGGGGATGAGATCGGAAGAGCGTCGTGTAGGGAAAGAG
>CAJXWI010000434.1 GCA_913062735.1 uncultured Arcobacter sp. | reverse complement strand
GAGTATAAAACAAACAATGTTCTCAAAACAGAAATCAAATCAGACAACGTAGCAGAGCTAGTTTGTTCAATGGCAGGAAGTGCTTTTGCAAAGACTACAGGTGCTCAAGTGGCAATTGATGGTGGAAGTGATAGAATTATCTAATACCATGATAAAAAAACTCAAAGGTGTATTAATAAAAGGCTATCAAATAGCTTCTGGAACATCCCCTATTACACCTTATAAAGATGGAAGTATTAATCTGCAAAGACCTTTTTTTGAAGAAAGAGGTTTTTGTATGAAAGATTTGTATCTAGCCACTTTAAACATAGATATACCCCTTCACGAATTTAATATAATAAAACCTACTTATCATTTTGAAAATCTAAAATGGGAAAAGAATTTTCCTTCTGAGACATTTTCAATTGTATCTTGTTCTTTGATATACAAGACAAAAGAATATGACGCTTTTATTTACTATCCCCATGTTGAGACAAAAATTGGCCATATACAAAAAAGGAGTACATTAGAGGTACTCTCACCATTTGTTGATGGTATTGACTATGGAGATGAAATTGAAGTGAAGATTGATAGCAAAAATATAGTTATAAATAAATCTTCATAAATAATTTTAATCCCTATAACTTACAATAATCTATATCTAATCATTTAAAAGAAATTTATTAGAATCCAATATATAGAGAATCGAGTATATCTAACTTGTTACTTGATATTTATAATAATCCATTTCTTTAGTTTTAATTACATTCTAATCACATTCTAAGATAAAATAATATATATTATTGAAAATCATTCCAAAAAGGGAATATCCAATGAAATTAATATTTTTTGTTCTTTTAATATCCAAGTTAGTTTTTGCAATAGAGCATAAAGAAATCAACTTGCAACTGTCTTGGTTTAATCAATTCCAATTTGCAGGTTATTATATGGCAAAAGAAAAAGGATTTTATGAAGAGGAAGGCTTAAATGTTAATATTAATCCATTTGACTTTGGTGTTGATGTTTCAAAAGAAGTAAGTCTTGGTAACGCGGACTTTGGTATTGGAAGAGAAACACTCATACTTGACTACTTAAATAAATACAATAATATTGTATCTCTATATGCCCTATTTCAAAATGCACCTTTGGTTTTACTATCGAAACAAGATTTAAATATTAACTCTATAAAAGACTTTGAAAATAAAAAGTTGATGGCAACGATAGATGATGCAAACCAGGTATCAATCAATGCAATGCTAAAATCTCAGCATATTAATCTGGATAATATCACATACTTAAAACATTCCCATAATATCAATGATTTGATAGAAGATAAAACGGATATAATTTCAGCCTATCTATCTAAAGCACCTTTTATATTAAACAATAAAAACATTCCTTTTCATGTATATAATCCATCAGATTATGGATTTGATATGTATAGTGATTTTTTATTTACCAATAATGAGTTAGAAAATAGTTCACCAGAAATAATAGAGTCGTTCAAAAATGCTTCTTTACGTGGATGGGAGTATGCATTTTCAAATATTGAAGAAACTGTTGATATCATTTTTAAAAAATATAACAACCAAAAACTGTCAAAAAATGAACTCATCTTTGAAGCACAAGAGTTAAAAAAATTGGCTTTTTATAAAAATAACAGTCTAGGTAATCTAGATAATGCAAAACTACAAAGAATCGTTGATTTATACGCCGTTATGGGATATATTAAAAACTCAAATACACGAGATATCAAACTATTTAACTATAAAACGACAAGACACAGGTTTTCGCAAGAAGAATTAAGTTTTTTAAAAAACAAAAATGATTTTCGTATGTGTGTACAAACCAATCAATATCCCTATCAAAAGCTTGAAAACAACGAGTTTTCTGGGATCATATCTAAGTATAATCTTTTATTTGAAAAACTACTTGAAAAAACAATCAGCATTGTTCCTGTAGAAAATGAAAACATTGCTAAACAATATTTACAATATAACAAATGTGATTTTGCAACTTTTTTAAAAAAAGAAGACTATGGAGTTACATACACTAAAAACTATTTGAATTTGCCTCTTGTATTACTCACCAAAGATGACAATTCATTTATATATGACTTTGAACAGTTAAAGAATAAAAAAGTACTTATCTCAAACTCACAAGTAAACGTTAATTTTTTAAAAGCACAATACCCAGAAGTAAATTTTTCAATTATTACTGATGAAGCCCAAGTTTTAGATCGTATTCAAAATGACAATGTACATGGACTAATAACAGACATTCCCAGTGCTGTCAACTTTTTAAAAGAACAAACCATAGGTTCGATCCATATTGGAGGAAAGTTTGAAGAAAACGTAACTTTAAGTTTTGGAGTTAATGAAGAAAACACTCTTCTAACACGTATTTTAAATAAACTTATCATTGGTATAACTAAAAATCAAGAAGAGCAAATAGTTAGTGCTTTTTCATCTTTGAATTATAAAGAAGTTATGAATTATGATTTGATTTTTAAAACTCTAGGTGTTTCTACTTTGTTTATCATATTCTTGATTATTCTTATTCAAAGAGAAAAAACATTCAAACGTAAGATTATCAAGCTAAATGAAAGCTTGAAAATCACAATTAAAAATGAAGTTGATTTAAATAGAGAAAAAGATGAATATATATTTAAACAAGCAAAACTTGCAAGTATGGGAGAAATGATTGCTAATATTGCTCATCAATGGAAACAGCCATTAAATCGAATTAATGTATCAAATCAAGTAATTTTAACATTAGTAAGTGAAGATAAACCAACAGATATCAGTATCTTGAAAAAACATATTAATGACATTGAAAATAATATTTTCTATATGTCCGATACAATTAACGACTTTAGTGGTTTTTTTCATCCAAATAAAACAATGAACCTGTTTAATGTCAATAATGCTCTATCTAAAGCACATACTTTAATAAAAGCTAAAATCACAGATATAGATTTTAATATAGATATCGACAGTAAAATTAATTTAAATAACTATGAAAATGAATTAATACAAGTAGTGATGGTTTTATTGGATAATTCAATTTTTAAATTTAAAAACTCTAATAAACAAGATAAAAAAATTGATGTATATACTCAAGAATTAGATTCATTTATAGAAATCAATGTAGTAGATAACGGAGGAGGTATTTCCTCTGAAATAATTGACAGAATCTTCGAACCATACTTTAGTACAAAGTTCAAGGATAAAGGTGTAGGTATTGGACTGTATATGGCTAAAATGCTCATTGAAGAAAGTATGCAAGGTAAAATACTAGTTGAGAGTAGAAACGAATACACTCACTTTAAAATAAATCTACCAATACATTTAGAAAATAACTAAATAGAGAGATAAGAAGCTCATTGTATTTTTTACTTTATCTTTTATTCAAGACTCCAAAGTAAAAAATACAGCTATAAAATAAACTTATTAGTAAGAAGTTAAATTTAGAACATCACTAATAGTATCGTAGGTATATGTC
>CAJXWI010000433.1 GCA_913062735.1 uncultured Arcobacter sp. | reverse complement strand
ACGTATGCAGTAGGAATGGGATTAAGTGGTTTAGTGGTTAATTATTTTGGTATTAAAACAGCTATTATTATGGATGCCAGTGTTTTTGTTATTGCTTTAGTTTATTTTAGCGGCATTGATTTTAAAATTGAAGTAGAAGAACATAAAGAAAAATTCTTTGCTATGATAAAAAATGGTTTTTTGTATATCAAAAAATCTAAAATGGTAATGCATTTAATAATCTTGCATGCAAGTGTTGGATTAACCTCTTTTGATACTCTTATTACACTCTTGGCCAAAAATGAATACAAATATGTAATTGCAGTGCCTTTGGCCTTAGGAATTTCAAATGCAGTACGTGCACTTGCTTTAATGATAGGACCTTTTTTTATAAGCAAATACTTAAATAAAGAAACCTTGTATATTTATTTATTTTTCAAGGCTCTTCTATTATTTTATGGGCAGTATTTCAAAACAATTTTTATTTTTCTTTAGTGACATTATTTTTTGTAGGTCTTAGCACTACTAGTATTTGGTCGTATACCTATGCTCTTTTACAAGAAAAAGTGGAAACAAAATATTTGGGTAGAGTTATTTCTTATAATGATATGGTATTTATGTTAAGCAATGTTTGTACAACCTTATTTGTAGGACTTATGTCTTCTTATCTTTCTTTACAAATAATCTCTGCAATTCTGGGTGCAATGTTTTTTGTAGTGGCGTATTATTACAAAGGTTTAAAAAAATATCTCTAAGCTTGTATTGTAGATAAAAACTTTATGTCTGTTTTACACTCTTTATAAAATGGATAAGAAACTTCCATAAAAGAGTCTTTGTCTTGATAAACATTAATATAACACTCATAAGAAATGCCATAGTTTTTTAAGGCCATACAAGATAATAAAGTATCATTAATTCCACCTAATTTGCTAGAAGCAATAAGGGCTGTTTTTATATTAAAGGCTTTTATTAAATCAATAATATAAAAATCCTTTTCTATAGGAACCATTAAGCCTCCCGCACCTTCAATAATCAAAAAATCACAAAATTTAAAAAGATAGTCTCTTTTTTCTTTTAAATAGGATAAAGAAATTATTTTGTCTTTTTTTGCTACATATGGGGCTGCTGCAAGCTTAAATTGATAAGGAACTACATCTTCTAAACTTACTGTAAAACAAGGATTAAGTTCTTTTACAAGTGTGAGCATTTTTTTACCATCAAGGGGATGTGTTACAACTCCTGTTTCAATGGGTTTAAAATATCCTACTTTAAAACCTTTTGAAGCGTAGTATCTTAAAAACTTCTCAGAGGCGTAGGTTTTACCTACATCTGTATTGGTTGCTGTAATAAATAAACTTTTTTTCTCTAAAGGCTTTTTTTCTTTAATCATGTAATATCTTTTTTGGTATAATTATTATATAAATTTGGTTTTATTTTATCCAAAGTATAGTAAAGGTTTTATGTGGCACACGAAATAGAGTTTGAACTACAAGATAGTATAGAAGTTGAAGAACCTAAAAAATATAAAGTTTTATTATTAAATGATGATTATTCAACTATGGATTTTGTTATTGATGTTTTAACAAAAGTGTTTCGCAAAACAAATGATGAATCAACGAATATTATGTTAAACATTCATAACCATGGAAAAGATATTTGTGGCGTGCATACACACGAGATATCTGCAACTAAAGTTGCGCAAGTAAAAACAATGGCAAGAGATAATGGTTTTCCTTTAAAAGCTGTTATGGAAGAAGAATAAAATGATTTCAAATGAACTAAGATCAATCTTTGGTCAAGCCGTATCCTATGCAAAAGACTCTAAACATGAATATTTAACAGTTGAGCATATTTTTTTAATGTTATTAAGCGATGAGTTTATTAAGTCTTTATTTGTAGATTTAGGCTTAGATACGAATAATATTAGCAATGAAGTAAAAAAACACTTAGAACATAATACTCCTGTTTTACCAGAAGGTATAAGTGATGAGCCAATAGAAACAGTTAGTTTAACTACAGTAATAGAACATATGGTAGCTCACACTCAAGGTTCTGGTAAAAGAGTTGCTAATGTTGAAGATATGTTAGTAGCTATTTTAAAAGACGAAAAATCATATGCTACGTATAAACTAAAAACATTGGGTATTGAAAAAGTAGATATTTTAGAAGAAATATCACATACAGAGAATTCTCCTTCTGGTGAGGAAGAAAGTGATGAAGATAATGAAAATGAAGTTTTGCAAAAGAATGCAGTTGAATTAGTATCTTTAGCACTAAATGGCGAAATAGATCCCGTAATTGCAAGAGAAAATGAAATTAACAGAGTTATTCAAATCTTAGCACGTAGAAAAAAGAACAATCCTATTTTGATAGGAGAACCAGGTGTCGGTAAAACAGCGATTGCAGAAGGATTGGCACTAGAGATTGCTAATAAAAATGTACCATCAATTTTGTTAGATGCAAAAGTTTTTTCTCTTGATATGGGTTCTATGTTAGCTGGAACTAAATACAGAGGAGATTTTGAAAAAAAATTAAAGTCTTTATTGACTGAAATATCTAAAATTCCTAATGCTATTTTATTTATAGATGAAATTCATACTATTGTGGGTGCAGGAAGTGTAGGGGGATCTGCTATGGATGCTTCTAATATCTTAAAACCTCTTTTAGCTAATGGTAAACTTAGATGTATAGGCGCAACAACTTTTGCAGAATACAGAAATGATTTTTCAAAAGATAAAGCTTTAAGCAGAAGATTTGCAAAAGTGGATGTTGATGAACCGAGTATTAAAGACAGTATTACTATTTTAAATGGTATTAAAACTAAGTACGAAGAGTTTCATAATGTAAAATACAATTATCAAGCCATTAAAAATGCAGTAGAATTAAGTAAAAAATTTATTAATGACAGATATTTACCAGATTGTGCGATTGATGTTATTGATGAGGTTGCAGCTACTAAAAAACTTTCTTTTGATGCAAAAGAGCGAAAACAAGTATTGACAATTACGGCAAAAGATGTTGAAAACACTGTTGCTTTAATGGCAAATGTTCCTCCTAAAACAGCAACAAAATCAGATTTAACGCTTTTACGTAATCTGGAAAAAAATATGAAAAAAAGAGTTTTTGGACAAGATGAATCTATTGCTAAAATTGTAGAAGCTATAAAAGTAAATAGAGCAGGTTTAAGTGGAGAGAATCACCCCGTTGGATCTTTTTTATTCACAGGACCTACAGGAGTAGGAAAAACTGAAGTTGCAAAAGAGCTGTCTTCTCAATTAGGCGTTCATTTTGAGCGTTTTGATATGAGTGAATATATGGAAGCACATACCATCTCCAGACTTATAGGAGCGCCTGCTGGTTATGTTGGTTTTGAAAAAGGTGGTTTATTAACAGAAGCTATTAGAAAACATCCTCATTGTGTTTTATTATTAGATGAAATTGAAAAAGCACACCCTGATTTAATGTCTATTTTACTACAAGTAATGGACAATGCAAAACTTACTGATAA
>CAJXWI010000432.1 GCA_913062735.1 uncultured Arcobacter sp. | reverse complement strand
ACTTTTGTTCGACGATTTGGGCTAAATCGCAATTTTTCATATTTTTAATCGCACTTGATAATTAGAACATCGCCCCCTGATGTTCTGAACTCTCCTTATTGAGATTCCGCCGCAATTTAGGAATCTCAATGTTTTACTTTTAATGAAGACTAGCATTTAAATTACAATTTTTAGTTTCTTGATTTATTTCCCAAAATCACAAAAGAATATCTTATTATAACTAATAGTTAACAGTAGGTAACAAAATACTATCAACAGACATTGCTTATTATGTATAAAAAATTAACAATGCAGTCATATCATCTTTTGAATTATTTTCTTTTGCCTTAGTAAAGAGCTCTTCAACCACTTTTTCAAGACTAATATCTTTTTTAATAATGTTTGAGATTTGATCTTCTTTTATATAGTCATGTATTCCATCTGAACTTAGTAGCAGTTTTTGATTGGGTTCAATGGTAAAATTATAAATATCTATTTTTATATCTGTATGTGAACCTAAAGATTCTTTGATGATATTTTGTGTTGAATACTGTTGGTCATCATAGAAATTAAGCTCAGGGATTTAGTTGCTATGTGAATTGTATTTTTAACTATTTCAGCGATTGCGAGCATTCTGGATTGTGTTAAAATTTGTTCTTGATTCTTTTGAATGATATTTAAATCATTTTTTCGCTTTTTGAGCATGGATATATGATTCTTTATCTTTACACTTAAGACAATCTCATTCATAGTTAATGTCTGTATGTAATCATGTGCTCCAAGGTTATATGCGTATAGCTCGTCTTTAGTGTTTGAAGTTTCAGTAATAAATATAATGGATAACTGTGATAAACTTCTACTTTCTTTAAGAAACTCCACAAACTCAAATCCACTGATTTTTGGCATGCTTATGTCTATCAATAGTAAATCTATATCATTTTTAAACATAATATCTAATCCTTTTTCTGGATCAGATTCAGTAAATATGTCAATATCATTATTTTTTAGTTCTTGTTCTGAGCTGAAGGTATTTTCTAAATTTCCTACAAGCAAAATATTAAAACGATTTGTCAATCATTATCCTTTAAATAAGTAATGATGAAATAATACAAGAATAGAGTACTATAAAAGTGTGATTTTGTTTCTTGACAATATGAGTTGAATTTCCCTTGAAGTAAAAAATAAATATTAAATTGTCTTTAGATAAGATAAAAGTTATGAGAACACATTGTATTAAAGTAAAAGACTTTTCAAGAATAACCTTAATAAAAAGTCAAATTATATAGGGCATTTTTCCTTGGTTTATGGCAGAAAAATCAGCCTTATATCCCATCCCATAAATGTTTTTTATGTGTAAATTTGGCACCTTTTTCCGTATTCTTGAAATAAGGTTTTTTAAATTCCGGATATCAGCCTTTTCATCGTAATTATCGCTCCATATAGCCAAAATAAGTTCATCCGTTGTAAGTATTCTTCCATGGACTTTAAGTAATGTATCAATAAAAATCATCTCTTTCTTAGTAAGATCTACTATATTAGACTCATTGTTTAGTTCTTTTGTTTTTTTATTCCAAAAGGTTTGATCATCAATTTTTATAAGATTAGATTCTTTAATTGGCTTATTATAAAGTACATGGCAAATTTTAAATATATTTTCCATAAAAACTGAATAATTAATAGGTTTTGTAAAAAAATGCTCTATTTTTAAATTGATAAGAGGTAATAAATAATTGAATTCATTTCTTGCCGACAATACTAAAACTATCTGCTCTCGATGAATTTCATAAATAGATTTAACCAAGTCTATTCCATTAACATTTGGCATTTTAATATCTGATATAACTAGATCATAAAATTTATTTGAAGAATTGTAGTACTCTTTATATCTTTCAATCCCATCTAAGCCATCAACCGCACTTTCAACTTTTGGAAAAATATCTAGAAGTAGCTCTTTAAGCTCTTTTCTAAATTCTTGATCATCTTCAATCAAAAGAACATTCAAGTCTCTCGTATATTTTTTTAGTAATCCATAATCCATTTAATCCCCCGATATTACATTATTATCTTAAGTGCACCTCAATTGGAGTAAGTGAAAGCTATTTTGCAATACCATTTCACTATAACCCTTTTAGATTCTTACAGTAATTGAATTATAATGTAAAAAAGTATCACAAAGGTACGAAAATATAATTAGTTACACTTAAATTATAAATTTAATGAATCTTTTGCAATACCATCTTGAGCTATATTACAAACTATAAATATATTAGGATATTGTCATTATGATAAATTATGAACTTTTGGAATCGTTAAATATACTCTACTTAGACGATAGTGAATTAACAAAAAATAGTATTAAACCTTTTTTCGCTAAATTTTTCAAAAATGTATTCCTTGTCTCAAATGAAGAAGAGGCTTTAAGTCAGTTTAAAATATGTAGTAACAATGGAATAAAAATAGATATATTAATAACCGATATCCATAAGTCAAAAATGGATGCTTTTGGACTTATCTCCAAAATAAAGGACTATGATTCAACCATAAAAGTAGTAATAACATCAAACAGTATAAATCCCGATATATTTCTTGAATCAATTAAACTGAAAATAGATCATTTTGCTCTTAAGCCAATAAATAGCGCTGTATTAATCAATGAAATAAAAGAAATATTTTTCAAAAGTAAAGATAATCTCTTTTCCCAAATTAATCATTTATCTCCATTAAATAAAATTGCTTTAGTTTCGAAAATTAATCAACTTGGAAAAATTATTTATATGAATGATTTTTTTACAGAAATTTTTCAATACACAGAAAATGAACTACTAAATCAAGATTATGATTATATATATGATAGTAGTGTATCCAATGAAATCAAAGAAAATATTTGGGACTGTATAAGTAGTGGTAATGTCTGGAACGGCATACTTAAATGTAGAAGTAACAATGGAGATTCTTATTTTATAAGTACGTATATATTTCCAATGTTTGACAAGTTAAAGACAAACTCAATAATAGAATACACAATAATAGGCTTTCAAGCTACAGAAAGAGTGATAGAAAAGAGAGAGTTTCAAAAAAATATTTTACTAAAAAAGAAAAAAATGAAGTAATTAAAATAGTTAAAAATATTAAAGAATCATTAAAAAATAAAATTATATCTTTTAAAGCTTTTGCCTTAATTGTTATTGCTATTTTGTTGATGGTGGGAATTTTGTTTTTTCTTTATAATTGGTTAGATACCTTTCGTGTTGGTCAAAGACTTCTTTTTAAGTTTTCTAAGTTCATATTAATCCTCCTAGTCTTGAAATTGTTCGGCTAATGTTGTTTTGATACGGCCAATTCTTGTTGCAACATTGGTTTTGCTAAGTCCTAAACTATTAGCAATGCTTTCATAAGGTTCACTTTCTAAATAAAGGATCATAATGGCTTTATTTAACTTATCGAGTTGACCAATAAAGCGATACAATTGCTTTATGTCTTCACTTCTATCTTCTTCTGTTGTTATATCTACAAT